>JAPLKI010000024.1 GCA_026388155.1 Elusimicrobiota bacterium | reverse complement strand
TCGTGGGAATAATTGGAGGGGGTGACGGCGGGTTTGCCCGCTGCGCCCCAGTAGCGGAGAGGAGGCTCCACCCCTCAATACGGGGTGGAGGGGGACCACGGGAGGCCGTCTGATGGCCATAGGCCCTTGGTAGACGACCCCTTCCCAACTACTTAAGGGACACCGCATGGCGGTTTCCCCTCCTGCGCAGGCATTGGGTCCCCCACGGGTCTGGGGCGAAGGGCAATCCGCCGGCAGGACCCCCGAACTTGCAGCCACGACACATATAAATTCCACCGCTTGTTGCACTTCTAAATTGAATGTAAGAACTCGTGAGCGCGGGACAAGGGGCCCAGGAGCGGGTAGGTCTATAGACCCCTGACAAAGCGGCGGATTTGTAATACAGTGTATTACACGGTTTTAACAAAGTGATGCGTTGAATTAAAGGGACAGGGAAGGGAGAAAATATGAAAAAGACATTCCTGGCGGTTTTACTGGCGACGGGTTTCGCGGCCGGCGCGGCGGCGCAGACGGCGCAGGAAGAGGCCCGGCTGGCCGGCTCCCCAGTCTTCTCCGACCCCGCCTTCCAGGACTTTGTTGAAACCTCCTACGGCTATATGAGCCCCGGTAATAAACCCGCCGCCGCTTTCCGCGACGCCGTAGTCTCCCCGGCCGCCGTTAAGCCGGCCCCCGCGGTTCGCGCCGGCTATGTTTTCGTCATCATAGTTCCCATGAACAGCGACTATTCCGTAATGCTGCGCGAAATCTCCTCCTCGGCCGGTTTTATGCTGCAGGGGGAGCGCACCTCCCGCTCCGGCGGTGTGCGCCGGACCCGTATAGTCGGATGGGCCAGGGCCGAAGCCTTAGACGCCATACGAGCCAACCCCGGTGTGGCCGGGCTTTCCGTGGGGAAGAAAAAGGCCCGCACTGCGGCGGCCTTATAAGCCGGTTTTTTAAAAAACGGACAAATTTTACCGCATATATTCATGGCTGTATTCAAACTTTTTGAATGTAAACAACCCCTGGAGCCCGAAGAAATAGACGGGCAATAGACCCCTCCCCTGCCGGCGGCTAAAAAACCACCATACATTTACCCGCCCGGACAATGCCCGGCGCGGGGGGAAGCTGAAAGCTGAATGCCGACAGCCGAATGCTGAATGCCAAATGCCAAATGCTAAAATTAACCTATGGAAGGAAAATTCAAACTTGTCGCGCCTTTCAAACCCGCAGGCGATCAGCCCGCGGCCATAGACGCGCTTTACGCCGGCATTCTGTCAGGCAAGGCGAACCAGACCCTGCTTGGCGTTACAGGCTCGGGCAAAACATTTACCGTAGCTTCTGTTATAGAGCGTCTTCAGCGTCCGGTGCTTATCATGTCGCCGAACAAAGTGCTGGCGGCGCAGCTTTATTCCGAATTTAAAACTTTTTTCCCTGAAAACGCGGTTGAGTACTTTGTTTCATATTACGATTATTACCAGCCCGAGGCCTATATACCCGCAAGCGATATCTACATAGAAAAAGACGCCTCTATAAACGACCACATAGACAAGCTGCGCCTGAAGGCCACAACTTCCATACTCAGCCGCAGGGATACGCTGGTGGTGGCCTCCGTTTCCTGCATTTACAGCATCGGCTCGCCGGATAATTTTTCAAAGTTCTGCCTGAATATAAAGAAGGGCGCGCCCGCCGACAGAAGGGGGCTTACCCGCTCGCTCGTGGCCATACAATACGAACGCAACGAAACGGAGTTCACAAGGGGCGCATTCCGGCTGAAGGGCGCGGCGCTTGATATTTTTCCCGCCGACGGAGACACGGCCTATCGCCTGACGCTTGGCGATAAAATAGAGGGCTTGAGCGAAATAGACCCACTTACCGGCGACACTATAAAAGAGCTTGAGGAAGTCTGGATCTATCCCGCCACGCATTTTGTGGCCGGGGCGGGGGAAACGGCGGCTGCGGTTAAATCCATCAGGGAAGAGCTTGAAATACGCCTGGCAGCCCTTAAAAAAACCGGCAAACTGCTTGAGGCTGAACGCCTGTCGCAGCGCGTGGGCTATGATCTGGAAATGATACAGCAGGCGGGTTACTGCAACGGCATAGAAAATTACTCGCGCCATCTGGCGGGCCGTCCGCCGGGGGCCAGGCCCGAGTGCCTGTTCGATTATTTTCCGAAAGATTTTCTGCTTTTTATGGACGAGTCGCATGTCAGCGCGCCTCAGGTGCGCGGAATGTATGAGGGCGACCGCTCCCGTAAGCAGACTTTGGTGGATTTCGGTTTCCGCCTGCCCTCGGCTTTGGATAACCGTCCTTTGAAATTTGATGAATTCGAGGCCATAAGGCCGGCCACGGTTTTTTTATCCGCTACGCCCGGTCCTTATGAGTTTAAAGTCTGCGGAAAGGAAAATATCGTGGAGCAGGTAATACGCCCCACCGGCCTTGTGGACCCTGTGGTCCGGGTGCTGCCGCTTAAGGGCCAGATAAAAACCCTGAGCGACGAGATAGAAAAGAGAGCCGCCAAAAAAGAGCGGGTGCTTGCGCTCACGCTTACCAAGAAGACGGCGGAAGATTTAAGCGAGTTTTTAAGTGAAAAAGGGCTGAAGGCAAAATATATACATTCCTCCATGGATACGCTGGAACGCCTGGATATACTGGCTGATTTCCGCAAAGGGCTTTTTGACGCTCTTGTGGGCATAAACCTGCTCAGGGAAGGGCTGGATATCCCGGAAGTTTCTTTGGTGGCAATTCTTAACGCCGATAATGAAGGTTTTCTGCGAAGCGAAACGACTCTGGTGCAGATATCCGGGCGCGCGGCGCGCAACCTTTGCGGCGAGGTGGTGCTTTTCGCCGACCGCATTACCGGTTCCATGGAGCGGGCCATGGCGATAATGGATGCGCGGCGCGCCAAGCAGCTGGAGTACAATGAAAAACACGGCATAAAGCCGGAAAGCATTAAAAGCAGGAGTATGGAGTTCGCCGAACTGCGCACACAGGCAAAGCGCCAGGGTTTGGCGGTCCTTGAGCCCCTGCCGCGCGGCAACATGCCCAAAACGTCCATGATGGCGCTGGCCTCTGAAATTGAAAGCCGGATGAAAGACGCCGCCGATAACCTTAATTTTGAGCTGGCCATGGAACTGCGCGACAGACTTTTTGAAATCCGTGAAATGGCGGGAATAAAAAAAAGCCGCCATAAGCTGTAAGCCCTATGCCATACGCTTTTTAGGGAGTCCCTTATAAGCTTATGGCTTATGGCCTCCGGCATATGGCAAAATATGGGAATGTTAAATCACAGTATGAAGCTATTTGACCCTATAATTAAAGCAGCTTTGCAAGAAGATATCGGCCCCTGCGATATTACTACTGAGGCTTTTATTCCGAAAGGCGTCCGTTTTTACGGGGAAATGCGGGTCAAGTCCTCAGGCATCATCTGCGGCGCTGCTGTGGCAAAAAGGGTTTTTGAACTGGCCGCGCCCGGCTCAAAAGTAAAAATTTTTATTAAAGACGGAGCGCGCGTCAAAAAGGGCGATGCGCTTCTGGCCGTTGAGGGCTCCCGCGCTATTTTAACCGCCGAGCGCACGGCGCTTAATTTCCTGCAGCATCTTTCAGGGGTGGCCACAAAAACCGGCCTGTTCGTTAAAGCCCTGAAAGGCGGAAAAACAAAAATTTATGATACCCGCAAAACTCTGCCGGGGCTGCGCGCGCTTGAAAAATACGCCGTAAAATGCGGCGGCGGCGCCAACCACCGCATGGGACTTTATGACGCTTTCCTTATAAAAGACAACCACATAGCCATGCTTGGGGGGGATGCGGGGCTTATAGGGCGGAAAATTTCGGTTCTGCGGAAAACATACAGTGGAGTTAAAATTGAAATAGAGGCCCAGGGGCTCGCGCAATTTAAGGCTTTTTTGCCTCTGGGCGCCGACATTATAATGCTGGATAATATGAGCTATCCGGATATGAAAAAGGCCATAGCTCTTGCGCGATCTTTTAAGGGAACTAAGCCGGAAATAGAAATATCCGGCGGCGTTGACCTGAAAACTGCAGGCCGCCTGTCCGCGCTTGGGGCGGACAGGATTTCCGCCGGCTGTATTACGAACTCAGCCGGAACGCTGGATATCTCTTTTGAAGTAAAAAGGTTGTAACTACTCAGTAGTCAGAAGTCAGAATTCAGGAGTCAGAATGAGGACTTCAGCGAATAGATTGGAAGCCTATTCGCAGGCTATTCTGAATTCTGGCTACTGAATTCTGTCTCCCTGAGCAGTACCAAAAGGAGTTTATATGCCTCATACTGTTTTCGACGAAGATATAAAGCTGGAGGACCTGAGCGGAGTGCGCCAGTTGGTGAGACTGGAGGAAACCGGCTCAACGCAAAGCATGGCCCGGGAACTGGCGCATGAGGGGAACGGCGAGCACACTGTGGTGCTGGCCGGGAGCCAGACACTCGGTAAGGGCCGCATGGGCAGGGTTTGGGAATCGGGGCCGGGCGGGATTTACATGACACTGATACTCAAGCCCGCCATCGGGCTGAAGTATCTGCCGGACCTCAGCATTTTAGGAGGAGAGGTGGTAAGCTCGACTTTGAGGGATCTTTACAGCTTTAAAACCCGCATAAAGCCGCCTAACGATGTGTACGCTTTCCATCCGCGTAAAAAAAAGTGGCTTAAAATAGCGGGCATACTTACCGAATCGGCTTCAGTGGCAAAAACTCCGAACTGGATACTGCTTGGCATAGGCGTGAACCTGAATAACAAGGTGCCTTTGGATTCCGCCGTAAGCGCCCGCGAACTGCTTGGCAGGGAAACCGCCCTTGCCGATTTTCTTAAGGTGTTCTTTGTCAATTTCTGGGCGCGGTATTCCTCGTGGGAATATTCAAGCAGAGCCAAAACCTCAAGAGAGTAAAGGAAGCGTATAGGGGCTAGCGGCTAGGGGTTAGGGAAGGAGTTCCTTATTTCTGCACGCTCAGTCGCGGACGACGCCAAAGGCCCGCGACAGGCCAGAGTCACTTCCCTATCCCCTCTCCGCTATTCCCTGCTGTTATGCTACCGGAAGAACTCATTAAAAAACTTGCGCTTGAAAACGGCGTTTCGGCCTGGGGACTGGCGCCTGCGGGGCCGCTGGCCGAGTATGACCGGTTTTTGAGCGCCTTGAAAGATTTGCCTCCCTCACTCGGTTACCTTGCGCGAAATCCCAAAAAAAGGTCCGATATCGGAAACTGGTTTGCCGGAGCGCGTTCAGCGCTCATATGCGCTTTCAGTTATTGGGATGCCGGCCGGGATTATGAAAAAACTCTTGCCGGCGCGGGCGCACCGACTGCTTTTTTTAAACGCTCTGGCAGGCAAATTAAGCAGCCGGTTTTTTTTGAAGCCGGAAATAAAAAAATAGCCCGCTACGCGCTGAGTCCGGATTATCATGCGCGGATAAAAGAAAAACTTTTAAAAATTTTAGAAGGCCTAAAGCCGGCCTTCCCTCACGCCGAGGGACGGGCCTTTGTGGATACTTCCCCCGTGCTTGAAAAGGAACTGGGGCGGCTGGCCGGACTTGGTTTCAGGGGAAAAAACACGCTTTTGATAAACCCGGAAATCGGTAGTTACTTTGTGGTGGGCGGTTTGGCGCTTAACCTTGAATTAAAACCCGGCGCCCCGCTGCTTACCGGCTGCGGAGATTGTGATCTATGCGTTAAAGCTTGCCCGCGGGGGGCTTTAAAAGACGGACGGCTTTCGGCTTCAAAATGTGTTTCCTACCTCACAACGCAGGCGAAAGAGAAAATATCTTCCGAGGCCGCGTTAAACAGCGGCGGTTTTGCTTACGGCTGCGATATATGTCAGGAAGTGTGCCCGTTCAATCTTTCTTTGCCAGGCCGTTCTTTACCGCTTCCATCAGGTCGTCGGTGTTGAAAGGCTTTGTAAGAAAGGCCGCAACCTGCGAGAAGCGCTGGAACATGGTTCTTGAGGGTTCAAGGGCGGAAAGTACTACAATGGGCAGTTTGCTCAGTTCGGCGTCTTCCGAAATTTGTGTGGCCAGCGAATAACCGTCTACGCCAGGCAGCATAACATCCAGTACTAAAAGTTCCGGTTTATAAGAACGCAAAGTATCCATCACCTCGCGGCCATTATCGCACAACTTTACCTGATGGCCAAGCGTTTCAAGCGTGTATTGCACCAGGCTTGAAATTTCCGGGTCGTCATCTACAACAAGTATCCTATTGCCCATTATTTAGATTAAACACAAATTACGTGTCACAAGTCAAACAAGTTGCAGGTCACAGGGTGCAAGTCACAAGTTTTTTTCAATCGCTATTCGCCATTCGCTGTCACTGATACAGCAGATATTTTGTCCGCTGTGTCAGGAAGGAGGCCCTGGTGTTTTTAAATGCGGCTATTATTTTTTTCGGTTTTTCACCGGCTTTAAGCAGGCGGTAAAAGTCGTCCGTGCCGGTCATTTTCCTTATTTCTTCCCGTTCAAGCCTGAAATCCGGGCCGTTGTATTTGCGCAGGTAATAGGCGGCCCAGACAAAAACATCCAGCGCTTTTACCACGGCCTTGTCGGTCACTTCAACGGCCGTGCCCGGGCAGAGCTTTCCTTCGTAAATATCTTTTTCCGGCGTAAGCGCCTTATAGCTGAACTTTATTCCCTTAAGTCCCGCTTTTGAAAGTTTTTCGGTTATCTTTTCAGCTTTCATCCAGGGAGCCCCGAACCACAAAAAGGGCGTATTTGTGCCGCGCCCGACGGATATATTTGAGGCCTCAAAACAGCCAAGCCCGGGATAAAGCACCTCCGCGTCCGCGCTTCTTATGTTGGGGGAGGGATTTGTCCAAATCACGCCGGTAGCATCAAAAAACATATCCCGTGTCCAGTTTTCCATTTTTATCACGCTTAATTTCAGGTCCAGTTTCTTATTATCCTTATGAAAAAGGGCCATCTCCCCGGCGGTGAATCCGTGGCGCGTCGTCACAGGGAAGTAGGCTGTAAAAGCGCTTATGCCGGGCTCAAGCACCGGTCCCTCCACCGCGCCGCCTATGGGGTTCGGGCGGTCCAGCACCATAAATTCCAGTCCCGCTTTAGAAGCTTCCTCCATGGCGTAGCCCATGGTGGTGAGGTAGGTGTAAAACCGCGCGCCTATATCCTGTATGTCAAAGACCAGTATATCCAGACCCTTCAGCATTTCCGCGGAGGGGCGCTGCTTGTTTTTGCCGTAAAGACTGTAAACCGGCACGCCGGTAACCGGGTCGGAGGAATTGGCTATAAGCACCCCGCCTTCCTCGGTGCCGCGCCATCCGTGCTCAGGCGAGAAAATAGCCGCCAGCGTCACTCCCGGCGCTTTGTGCAGAACGTCAATGGCGTTATTGCCGTCTTTGTCAACCGAGGAATGGTTGGTGATAAGGCCGATGCGCTTGCCCGCCAGCTGTGTGAATCCGTCCCGTTCAAGCACATCAAGGCCGGTGAGGGTGAAAGTCGCCGCAGCGGCGACGCCATAGGCTGTAAGCCATAAGCCATAGGCAAGAAAGAGAAAGATGGCTAAATGCCGTACGCCATATGCCGTACGCCATACGCTTTTCAAGGAATTCCTTATAAGCTTATGGCTTATGGCCTCTGGCTTATGGCAGTCGTCCTGCCTTTGGCATTTATTCTGCATATGTCGTCTGGCTTATGGCTTCTTTCAGCACCAGCAGGTAAAGGGCTCCCTGGTCCCAGAGTTTAAAGGCGAAGGTGTGGGCTTTCTTGCCGTTGCCGGCGTAGAAGTCCACCCGGCCCGGGCCTTTTATAGCGCCGCCGGTGTCCTGGCAGAAAACAAAACGGGAATCCGTTTTTCTGCCCAGTATATTGCCTTCCTGGTCCACATCGGGGGTGTCCACGCGCATAAAAGCCAGGGTCCCCATAGGTATAAGCGAATTATCCACGGCCACGGAGCGCCAGCCGGTAAGCGGAAGGCCGTAAGTGCCTGCCGGACCCTCCTCGGGGTCGGCAGGCTGTTCCAGCTTAAAGAACACATAGCGCCTGTTCATGCTCAGTATGGGCCTGACCTGGTCGGGATGTTCATTAAGGTACTGCAGACCTTTTTCAGCGCTGATCCCTTCCCTTGGAAGCGCGCCGGCCTCTACCATGGCGGTCAGCCAGCCCTTGAATTTAAGGCTGTTGGTGGCGGCGAACTTCGCTTTGATTATACTGCCGTCCGGCAGCTGCAGGCGCCCGGAGCCCTCTGTCTGCAGGTCCAGAACGTCGGCGCGGTTCTTGAACCAGGCCAGTTCAAGACCCTTTCCGTCCAGCGCCCCGCCGAAGTCTATTTCTTCGCGTGTAAGATAAGGTATCAGACTGTCCTTGCTGAGACGGCCGGTAAGTTTTTCGCCTTTAAATTTGTCATTAAAATCTTCCAGGTTAATGAAAATAAGGTCGTCCGGTTTGGCGTAAATAGGATATTTGTATTCTTCAGTCGGCTTCAGGCCGGCCTCAAGGGTCGGTTCGTAATAGGAACTGAATACCACGGTACCGGTGGAATCGCGCCCGGCCATCTGGAAAATGTCGAACTTTTCCTTTATTTTCATATCCAATTCAGCGGGGTCGGCGACTGTTTCAAGCAGCAGCATGAATTCCGAAGTGGAAGAGGCCAGTTCCCTGGGAGTTATTTTCCTGGCGCCGAAGGCATAGTCGGGTACATTGCCTTTCAGTCCTTCAAAATATTGCATATTCAGGGCGGCCGCTTTCAGCAGGCTTTTCCTGTCGTCATTGTCGGTGAAAAAAGGCAGGTTTGGCGGGGTTGCCAGCATCATGGGCGCAGCTTCCGGCGCTTTGGTGGAAACAATCACTGCCGGGCAGGGGGGGCAGGCCCCGGTAACAGGGGCTTTCCTGCCGCTTGTGGCGCAGCCGGCCAGAACTGAGGCGAATATAACCAAAGTCACTTTTTGCATGATAAGTCTCCCTGCTTTAAAACGATTTTTCCCCGCAAAGGCGGTTCTTATTGCCAATGACCGGCACTCTAGCGGTCAGCCTTGCGCCCGGAGGCCCAAGTAACATCAATCACATTTAACTCCGGTTACAAACCGGCTTTTCTCATAGGGAAAAGCAGTCTTTCGGAGTCTTTATTATCCCAAAAAAGCCTCGTTGACACAAGGCTTGTTTTCTACTAAACTCTCTAATATGATGAAAATTATTTCTTTCTTCCTTTTTATACTGCTGCCGGGAGTAATAATGGCCGAAGAGACCAGTCTGATAGCCCTCAACGGTCAGGTGGAAGTGCGCAGAACCCGTGAGGGCCAGTGGGTTTCCGCTTCAAAGAACATGGGAATACCCGAAGGCGGGGGGCTCCGCACCGGCGCGAACGGCTCGGCTGTGGCGCTTATGCCTAACAAAACCAAGATATGGCTTAAAGAATCCACCGGCCTTGAAATAGAACAGCGCCAGACCCTGACTTCGCGCCTGGCCCTGGTGTTCGGTAAAATCAAACTGCGCGTGACGCACCTTATGCGTAAGGAAAGATTTGAGGTGCGTACTCCCGCCGCCGTCTGCGCCGTGCGCGGCACCGAGTTCACCCTTGAAACCACTGAGAGCGGAAAGATGGACATAAATGTGTTATACGGCGAGGTAAAACTTAACTTTATCGTTCCGCCGGCCAAGGGCGCGGCGGAGCTGTATATTCCGCAGGGCCAGAACATGAAATTAGAGGAAAGGGGCAAGGCCGGCAAGGTGACCCTGATGGACCCGAAACAGGAAAGGGCGGCCCTTGAGAACTGGAACCCGGGCCTTAAGCCGGAGGAAAGGCAGAAAGAGCTTCAGACCAAGGAGAACGACCGGGCCCAGATAAAAGAATACGCCGTTGTTACCAATAACAGCGAAAGTTCGGTAAAAACTTTTCTAAACACCGTAAAAGAATCCGACCTTGAAGCCGGCAGAACGCTCAGGGATGTGCACGGCAATATGGTAAGGGTTGAGCAGATAATGATGCGGCCTCACTCGGACGAGATACAGATAATAAACCTGGTCAAGCGCCCGGTATATACAAATGACACCGCGGCCTCTCTGGACCGTGGAGGCTTTCACTACAACGGGGCCGCCTCCGTAAGCGACCGGCTGGACTTGCTGCAGATGACCATGAACTTTAGCAATGATCTGCCCCAGCGCATAGAGGACTGGCCCGGCTTTTTCAACAACAACGACGTGAAAGCGGACTGGATGTCTTTAGTGACCGCGAACAAGACCAAGGCGGACGAGATATTCTTTATGGCCCAGGGTGCGGTAAAAGACCCTCTCAGCGGCGATCTTAAAAGCAACACCGGCATTGTGGGGATCGATGTGAATTCCATGCTTGGCTCTGACAACGATGTGCTGATAACCGGCATTCTGAAGACAGGCGGCGGTGTGGGCGCGGCTGACGGTCTGGACAAAATAGCAAGGCTTAACATAATAGACGCCAACTCAAACGACGGAAAACTTAAATATTATGAGGGCGGTGTCGCCGGCGCCGCCGTGAACGCGAATGGCAGTGATGTCAGATGGGCAGCTAAGATGAATTACGACACTGTTTTCAGCCCAACCTCGCCGGGTCCCGGCGGCTGGACCGATAACTATGAAAAGAAAGGCGATCCTTACCTTTGGGATTACAATGCCACTCCGTATGCCATCGGCAACAATGACAGCGCAAACGGCAGGCTTTGGTTAGCGCAGGAAACTTATGTCATAAACAACGCCGGCTCCATACAGCAGGCGGACGACTTCACCAAGTCTTCCCTCGACCCGTTCACCCTCCTCAATAACGCCGCCGGCGAGGAAGTACTGTACATCAAAGCGTCTAATGCTACCACTCCTGACACCTGGACAAGCAACGCCAATATCTACAACGACATAAGCCAGAACGACAAGTTCGCCTATGATGGCGGGGCCGGTACAAACATAGACCTGGTGGTCATACCGGACTTGATGATATCGGCGCTGCAGCGAATGCTGCCGGCGCTTACTAATCTGAACAATTGACGAGGGGTAATGAATATAATGAAAAGGCTGATCTTAACCTTAACAACCGTTCTGTGCTTCAACGGTATTACTTTCGCCGCCATAGACTGGCAGTCCAAGGGGATGCAGATGGTGGGCGAAATAGTGGCCAATCCTTCCGCCTTCTTCTATGATTTCCAGCAGGATCTTGAAGGCACCACGCCGCTCCCGCCCGGAAAGTCATTCGGCGTGCAGACCGGACTGTTCCCAACGCTTCTTCCGCTGGGCTACACCAATGTTTCGGGCAAATACCGCGTTCACGCCGAAGGGCGCATAGCTCCCGGCGTGCCGCAGCTGGACATTATAGGCGGCTATTGGAATATGATATGGGCCAAAATGGCGGTCAGGCGGTCCGATAGTATAAGTAACGCCAGCTTTAACGGCTACTATATGGGCGCCATCCTCAGCACCTCGGTCAGCCCCAGGATCCGCACCTTCTGGGGATTTAAACACTCCCAGCTTGGGGCCACCCTCAAGTTCAAGCCGGGCAAAGAGGTTAAGTTCATGGGAACCGAAGTCGGCAGTTTTGACTCCGGGTTCAAGGACGACTTTGTAATAGCCGGAATAGAATCGCCCAAGGGCATCAGGAATTTATGGAGCATGCAGCTGAACTACGGCCTGAAGACCCAGACCTTCTCCACCAAGCTCAGCTGGTACGGCAAGGTCTTTGAACTGGGCCTTAACATCTATCCGGAGGGCGTGCTGGTGATCCATCCCGTGTGGAACCTGCATATTAACTTTTAACTGCGGCGAATAGAGAATGGGGAACAGCGGTTATTAAACAGGTAGACAGGATTCAGTAGTCAGAATTCAGAATAACGGGACCTTGCTTGTCGTAGGCATTCTCATTCTGACTCCTGAATTCTGACTTCTGACTACCTGAGCAGTTACAAACAACAAATAGCGGCGGAAAAGATTTGACAGAGAGGTAAACGATGAAAAGGATAATTTTAAGCGGGGCAATAATGGCGCTTCTGGCCGGGCGGCTTTGTGCCGCGTCGGCGGAAGATTCGAAAATATTTACGCCTTACTTCAATATGACGCTGAACGAAGCGGCGTACCTGCCTTCAGCCGGCAATATTTTCAGCGGCGGCAATATAAACACGCAGGTGGGCCTGCTTAGTAAAATAACCCGGAAGGATTCTCTGTTCGGACTCTATACATTCAACTACTCCGGCCCGGCTTTTCAGCCGCAGGACTCCAAGCAGTTCACGGACCGCTCCATGTCGCACGGCTTCAACTTTGAATACCGCAGGAACCTCGGAGAAAAGTTCCGCGTGCGCCCCGGAGTCTCGTTAACGAGGGATTACTCGCGCTCCGGCGCTAACGAGGTCTGGAAGAGCGGACTTTACAATATGAATTCATCGGGCCTTCAGCTGGCGGTTGACTATAATTTCAACTTCCAGAAAAACGGGTTTATCACCGCCATGGTGCTATCCAAGAGCGTGAAGTTCCCCAATTATACGGACCTCCTTACGGAGTTCATGAACGCTTCCAATACGGCCGAAACCTCCGGCGGACTCCAGGACCAGACCCTGACCCAGTACTCTTTAAGACCCAACTGGAATAACTTTTTCGGCGGCTATACCGTTACGCTCCAGAACTACAAGAACCAGAAAGTGGTGGAGGACACCGGCGTGTACGGCGACAGCAGGCAGAAGGACAAGACCACGACCTTTGATCTGGGTTTCCACCACACTCTTTGGATATTCGAGCTGTTTCCCACGGTGTCCATGACAAAACACACCTCCAATCAGAACTTCCTGAGATACAAGAGCTTTGGCGCCGTGCCTGATCCGCTGACCGTTAACGACGGCAACGGCACAGCCGATGTTACCTTCGTGCCCAAGAACTACGATTACACCGACCTGGCGTTCGTGGTTCCGATGGATCTGCTTATCACGAGCAAATGGGCCATAGGCGGTTCCATAAACGTGATAAAGCGCACTTACGAAAGGGGCAACAGGGACGCCGACAATAACTATGATTTTTCAACGAAGCAGAAGAACCTGATGACCACCTTCAGCGGCAGCATCCGCAAGCGCATGAATGATGTGGCCATGCTAAGGCTCTTTTACTCGCTGACGGTGGCCTCTTCCAATAATAAATTTGAGAAGTACATGCCCTATAACTACACGGGCAATACCGTAGGCGTGGCCTATCAGCTGTCATACTAAAAAGCCGCAGGTTTTTAGCGCCATAGGCTATAAGCCTTAAGCCAGAAGTTAAGACTGTCATAGGTTTAAAAGCGCCATAAGCCGCAGGCAGAGGCCCGGGATAACATCCCGGGCTTTCTTTTTTCCGCATATGGCTGGCTTGGAACCCTTCTCCCGGAGGGTTGCAATGACTTTCCAAACTGATATAATATTTGATTGACCAATGCTATGAAAAAGTTTACTTTTGTCTGCGCTGCGGCGTTTTTGTTTTTTCCTGTCAAAGCATTCTGCGGGGAATTTAAAGACTCCGGGTCCGTTTTCTCGGTCGATTTCCCGTCGGGGTGGAACGAAGGAAAAAGCAAGGACCCGAGCGTAACGCTAAGGCTTGAAAAAGGCAAGGCTTTTTTTGAATTTGCCAAACTCGATTCGGAACTCAGCGATTATTACCTGAAGGCCCGCCTGAAAGAGCAGGTAACTTCCATCCGGAGCAAAGGCACAAGCCTTGCCGGAGACCTCAATGCTGTCAGTCTGCACGGAGTTTCCTCCGCCTATTACATTTCCTACGAGTCCATGGGGGACCAGTGCTATGTGGCGTTTTTTACCTATAATGCCATGTCCTACGCCATTTCCGCCAGCGGCCTTGACGAGGGGGATTTCAGAGCGGTTGTGGGATCGCTCAGAAAACCGGGTGAAAAAATTGAGCTGCCCAAGCCGAAAAAAATAAGGGTGGTTAAAACTAAAAAGCGCTCCGAAGAGGAAAGCGGGATGCCGGTTTTCAAAGAAGAGGCGTTGGCGGTTTCCACGGCGGCCGTGACGGTCTCGACCGAGGCGGGAAATTCAGTCGTGACAGCTTCCACGGCGGAGCCGGCAGTTTCGCCGGTTGAACCCGCGCTGACCGAAACAATAGGCGTTTTTCTTTCAGAGCTCTCTGCTAAAAGGGAGCCCGGAGGGGTATCGCCGTACCTGAACAGAAAACCGCTGAGTATTTGGGTTTGGGCCGCGGTTTTCCTGTTTTGGCTGGCAGGTTCTTTCATCGCGCGGACCCAGGCTGCCGCTTACAAAAACCCCAAACTGCCGCCGCCGCCGAAAGATGTTCCGCCGGATTTCTTTTTCCCCTTCCTGGTTTCGCGCGCGTCCACGCTGAGGGATGTGACCTACAACATAATAACCCGGCAAAAACAGCTGCTGCAGGCCGCTTTCTCGTTCGAATATGAGATTTATTTCGTGGCGGCCGTTTATGGGGCGCTGTTATTTAATTTTGTCTGGAGCCTGCTGGCTTTTAGCGGCCGTGAGGGGCTGATAATAAATAGTTTTCTCGCTCTTCCGGGAGGGCGTTTTTTTGCGTCTTTCCCGGAGATAGGTTTCCTTATCCTGCTGGTTATGGGGGCTGTCAAGTACCTCAATAAAAAGCAGGTCCTGCGGCTTTACGATGCGCAGGCCAATCTGGTGCTGGAAGTCGATAAAGAAGTCGCCTACGGCCTGATTCGCGACGGGAAAGGAAAAGAAATAGCCCGTCTTGTCGCCAAAAAAGGCGTTACGGGCAGGATGTGGGAATATGTGGACAGCGATAATATGGTGGTTTTTTCAATAAGGGATGATTGCCCCGAAATTCATTTTATGAGAAAGATCTTCGGACATCTGGGCGGAGATCTGCGCGCCCGTTACAGTATTTTCGCCCAGGAAAGGCGGGCCGGATATGTATTTTTAGACCCCACTTCCTGTGACAGATTTCAGATACACATGGATTTTGATTTTGCCCGGCTTGCCCATCCGGCCCATATACTTGCGAGTTTCCTCTATATAATTTCCAGGGAAAAAGACCCTATATATCCATCGCCGTTTTAAAAAACTGTTGTTGATCGTTAGCCGCTTGTCGCTGGCAGTAAGGAAAAGCTTTTTGTCCGCAACCAGCAACTGATAACTGCTCGTCATGATTTTTTCAAGGAACATAATATGAAAATAGGCGTCCTTACCGGAGGAGGCGACTGCCCGGGCTTAAACGCGGTGGTCAGGGGCATTACCAAATCCGCCCTTAAAAAAGGCTGGGAAGTAATAGGCTTTAAAGACGGTTTCAGGGGGCTGGTCGAGAACAGGCATGTAAAGCTTGAAGACAGGGATGTATCAGGCATAATTATACAGGGCGGCACCATATTGGGCACTTCAAACACGGCAAACCCTTTTGCCTACACTATAGAACCGCTGGGCAGCCCGGATACGCCAAAAGACCTTTCTAACCTGGCGGTCTCGAACCTTAAAAAACTCAGAGTTGACGCTTTGGTCGCCATAGGCGGAGACGGCACGCTGACCATAGCCAAAAAACTGCATGATATGGGCGTCGCCATGGTCGGTGTGCCCAAGACCATAGATAACGACTTATCGGCGACAGATGTTACTTTCGGGTTTGACTCGGCTCTTAAGGTGGCGACCGAGGCTGTGGACAAACTGCATACCACGGCTGAGTCCCATCACAGGGTGATGATCCTTGAAACCATGGGCCGCTACGCGGGCTGGATAGCGCTCAGGGCGGGCATAGCGGGCGGCGGCGACATAATCCTTATACCGGAAATACCGTACAGGGCCGAAGATATAGTAGCGGCGGTGCAGGAGAGGCGGGCCAGAGGTAAAAATTTCAGTATCATAGTGGTCGCCGAAGGGGCCAAACCGGAAAAAGGCGGAATGACCGTGACCAAAGTTGTGAACGGCTCTCCCGACCCGCTAAGGCTTGGCGGAGTGTCCTACAAAATAGCCGGACTGCTTGAAAAGGAAACCAAATTCGAGTGCCGCGTAGTGGTGCTTGGGCATCTTCAGCGCGGGGGGGAGCCTACTCCCTTTGACAGGTGGCTTTCCACCGGTTTCGGGGCGCATGCCGTTGAGCTGATTGAAAAAAAGCGGTTCGGGCGCATGGTGTCGTTTAAGAATTTCTCCTGCACAAGCGTTAAACTTGAGGATGCCGTGGGGGCGCTCAGGCGTGTAGAGCCTGATTCCCAGGAGGTGCTTGCGGCAATAAACGTCGGCACATCTTTTGGCAATTCCAAGTTGCGAACCGTTAAAAAGGACAAATGACTAACGAGCTTTTATTCGGGCTCAATACCGCGCTTGAAATAGTCAGGGCGGGGAGAAGAAAAATTTACAGGCTGGTGATCTCACGCGGCGAGCAGGATAAAAAAGTGCACGAACTGGTGACCCTCGCCAGGGCCCGCGGCGCGGCGGTGGAGTTTTCCGACCCCGCCACGCTTGAAAAGCTCGCCAAAGGCGGGAACCATCAGGGGGTGATACTTGAAACCGAGCCGGTGAAAAAACTGGATATTACCGAGGCCTTGGCGCTTGAAACCGATTTTAAAAAAACCGTCTGGGCCGCGCTTGACGGCATAACCGATCCGATGAACCTCGGAGCCATAATCAGGAGCGCGGCCTGTTTCGGGGTGTCGGCGATAATCATTCCGGAGCGGCGCAGCGTGGGGGTGACTCCCACCGTGCAAAAGGCGGCCTCGGGCGCGCTTGAAAAGGTGAATATCGTTGAATGTGTTAATCTGAACCAGACCATATTGGCGCTGAAGAAAAAAGGTTTTTGGGTTTATGGGGCAGATATGGAAGGCCGGCGCCTTGATAAAACGGATTTTGCCCTGCCGGCTTTGATCATAATAGGCTCGGAAGGCTCCGGTCTGCATCTGAAAACCCGCGAGCATTGCGACGAGGTGGTTTCCATAAAGCAAAAAGGCGGAGTGGAAAGCCTGAACGCCTCCGCGGCCGCCGCGGTTATTTTCTACGAAATATCCAAGAGATTGCAGTGATAGCGGATAAACGGTTGTCTGGCGAATAGCGAATAGTAAATAGAGGTGGGGGGTTCTCCTCACTTTAATCACGGGGCCGCTGGTTAAAAACCAGCGGCCCCGTTAATTTATCCAATAGAAAAGGAGCGGAAAACAACCGTCGATAAGGTGTTCCGCTCCTGTAAAAATAGTATAGCAGGTTTATATGATTTGTCAAGGGGGGCGACTTGACATGTCAAGTCGCCGGCTTTAGGCTATATGCCATAGGCCATAAGCTATGCGGCTGTTCCAGCCGCGCCGTATGCCATAAGCTTTAGGCCATAAGCTATAAGGAAGCTCCTAAAAAAAGCATATGGCATATGGCCTAAAGCTTATGGCAATCTTTTGGCCTATGGCTTACGGCCTAAAGCTTATGGCTGTTTATCCTTCGCATCAGCGAAGGATAAACAAGTAAAGTTCTCCGGGGGCCTTCATGGAAGACGCCTCCGTCTCGGCCGTGCCGCCGGTACCCCAGAACAAGTCCAAACGTCCGGGGCCGCGTATGGCCGAACCGGTGTCGTGTGTGGCTATGAAGCGGGTAAAATCCTTGAAACTGGAAACTCCGCCGTCCGGCGCGGCCACCGGTTTCTTTGAACTGAGCAGGCCGAAAAGCCCCAGCGGTATATATTGCGGGTCTATGGCCACCGAGCGGCCTGCGGTAAGCGCTCTGCCGATGGCGCCGTAAGGAAGGCTGTCTTTCGGTTTTACCCTGAAGAATATAAAGCGCGGGTCCAGATCGACCAGCCGCTCTTCCCTGTCAACCGGCTGGCTTGAAAGGTAGTTTATAAAGGCTTTAAAAGACATTGAAGGGGTTTCTCCGCAATCTATCAATATTTTCTGCACGCTTCTGTACGGCCAGCCGTTGGCCCCGTCAAAGCCCGCCCGCAAAAAATCCCCATCGCTGAAACGAAGCACCGCCGAGCCCTGTATCTGGGCCAGCATTATCTGCGAGGGGTGAGCGGACCATACTATTTCAAGGTTTTTTCCGTCAAGCCTTCCCTCATGTATTTCCTGCCTTGAATAATGCTTTACCACTTTGCCGTTTTCGTCCAGGCGGCCATAGTCAAAATCCACTCCCATGTCCGGGGTGGTCTTTATCAGGTCGGCCGGTTTCAGGTAAACGGCGTATTTCTCCTTGTCTGAGCGCGTCCGCGAGACGGCTATTTCCGCCTCGTAGTAGCCGGTTATTATTATCTTGTTTGAACCGTCGTCGGCTGCCGCGCGGTAGATCCTGAATTGATCTTTAATGGCTTTGCGCAGCTCCTCCCCCGAAACGCCGGAGGAAAAAATATCCGCCAATTTCTTTATGGTAAGGCGCATTTGGACGGCGCTGTAGGAGTCTTTGCCGATCTGAATTTTAAAATCTCCGGGTTTTGAATTCCAGTAATCCAGGTCTGTGTTCAGGGCTTCAAGCAGGCCGGCGCGGTCCAGATCGTCGGCAGGAAGGGGCAGGGTGGAGGAAGAAACCTCGGTCACCTCTTTCAGATGCGTGTCCAGGTCCGGGTAGCCCTGAACGTCGCTCAGGTTTGTGAATTTAGGACAGCCGTCAAGTGTGCCGGCCGGCGCCGGGGGGGCAGGGGCCGTTTCCGCCGTATCGTTCCCGGCGCGGTACCATTCCTGCCCGGCAGCGCGCGGGGCCGCGGTGAAAAAAAGCAAAAGCGAAAAGATAAGGTTCCGCATAGGTTCTGAAACCGATACTTAATAGGATAAATTTAAGGACCGGCTTTGTCAAGGGTCCTTAGTCTTCTCAGACTTCCGGAACTTCAGAGCTTCAGGCTTCAGCGCTAACCTGAATCCTGCAGTTCAAGGTCATTCTCATTTGGAAACATAAGGAACAAAAAAATGCAATACCTGAGTAGGTGCCGTATAGGGGCCTATGGCCGTCAGACGGCCAGGATTCCCCGCTTTGCGGGTCGCAAATCAAGCGCATTGCGCGCAGAATTTGCGAGGGTGGCCGTCTGAGGCGCATTGCGCTTATTACGGCACGGCCATAGGCCAGTATGCCGCGCGATGCGCATCTGAGCTCCGCGAAGGGGAAAATTCAACTGAATTTTTCAGGCTAATGTGGTTTCCGCAGATAAGCCGCAATGCGGTTTTTTATCTCGGTTTTTATCGAGTCCGGCTCAAGCACGGTAATATCCGGCAGCCATTGCAGCACATGCGGGATGATCTCCATGGGATGCGCCGCCGGACTTTCCAGTATGAGGCATTTGGAGGTTTCCTTTATTATCTTTTGGCGCGGAAACACCTCTTTGCTCTTGAAGAAATCAGCCGCGGGGCCCTCAAGGCGAAGCCGCACCAGCGGGCCGCGCGAAGCGGTCACTCCCCATATGGAGGTGGCTCCGTCAAGCAGACGCTCCATGACCTTTTTTGGCGGAGGGAGGAATTCGGCGCCCAGTACATCCAGTTTTTTTATTTTATCGGCGCGGTATTTCACAAAGGCGGCTTCTTTTTTTGACTCCGTTTTTGCGGCCAGCAGGTAAAAAAAACCGTCGCTGAAAATAAGTTTCAGCGGGCAAAGCTCCCGTTCGCTTTTTTTGCCCAGAGATTCATAGGTGATTTTTATTTTTTTCCCGTTTTCAATGGCGAATTCCAGGTCTTTCTGGATCTTGGGGTCCAGGGTCTGTCTGGCGCGCTGGAGGATCGCGTGAAAGGGAGAGTCAAACCCGCTGGAGCTTGTGAGCCTTGAGAAAAGCTTGTCAAAGGCGGTTTTTAGCGTGCCGCCCATCTGCGCGGCCATGTCGTGCATCAGCACCAGCACTGAAAGTTGTTCATTTGAAAGTTTCAGGTCCCGAAGCGATATCCCCGGCGCGAACTGGTAAACGCCCTTCTGAAAACTGTCCAGGGCAAACCCGGTCATATTTATCCTTTCCAGGTCGCGCTGCACGGAACGGATCGAAATATCGAATTCCAGGGCCAGCTCGCTGATCTTCACCGGCCCGGTGTTGAGCCTGCTGATTATGTTGAGTATCCTGAAATATTTCTTGTCGCCTTCGACCCTTTTTTTAGCCATAAGCGTCCCCTTATTTAGATTATACAAATTCGCCTCGTCCCTCGGCGGTGTAGTGAAAGAAATTCCATCGATGTCTCCTGCCGGGAAACACCCGGCAGCCGCGCCCACGCCCGGCGGCCTTGCCGGAACAATATTTCAAAAATGCGGTATAATAATTTTTTAACATGTCATTAGGAAAAGCGGCTAAATAGTCCATTTGAAAATTTATCATATGGAAAAATATTGTAATGAATAAAAAGCAGCTCATGTTTTAATGTAAAACGGTCCCCGCAGGATAGACTATGAACATCACTCGCATCTTCTCTATCCGTGTTTGCCTCCCGTGCCTCCTCTTAGCGGCGCTGTTCCTCTACGTCTTTTATCTACCGCGGTACTACGTTGGTTGCTTTAACGATGACGCATACTATATTATCGGCGCCAAATCGCTTTGGTTGGGCCGCTACGCTGATCTCTCGGCCCCGGCGATGCCCGTGTTTAACAAGTTTGGGATCGGTTATCCTCTGTTCCTGGCCCCGTTCGTGAAGTTATTCGCCCCCCATTGGAATTGGCTCAAGTGGGTCTCGGTCGGGTTATCGCTGGCGTCCCTGCTTGTCTTCAGCAGGCTGGCTTGTCTTTTTTTAACGCCCGGCGCCGCCGCCGTCGCGCTGGCGCTGCTGGCGTTCAATCCCGTCTTTTCGATCTACTCGGGAGCGGTGATGACGGAACCCTTATTTATCCTTTTGGTCTTAAACACATTCCTGCTTCTGGAGCGGGTTTTAAACGGTTCCGCAGGCAAAGGCGGAGTATTATTAGGACTTATTCTGGGCTGGGCTTGCCTGACCCGCCCGGTGGGTGCCCTTCTGGTTTTTTCCGTGGCGGTCACACTGTTCCTTGCAAAAAAATGGCGGCCTCTTATACTATCATCCGGGATCTCGCTGGGGATCTGGGGCGCGCAAAGTCTCCGTAATTATTTTCTTACCAGGACCTCCAGCGCGTATTTTTCATTCTGGCGGGATTTATTGCCGTATCTCTCCAATTTCAAAAATCTGTCCGAGAACGCCATCAGAGTAATCCATACCTTTCTGGTCGACGGGCTATTGGGGATCCGTCTCCCATACGAACCCTGGGCGGTTATCCTGAGTTTAGGCTTAGCGTGCCTGTGTCTTGGAATTGCTATCCGGGGATTGTTTCGAGCGCTGGCCCCGGATTTTCCCCGCCGCCATTTGGCTTTCAGCATCGGGCTTTTCTGTTTAACTTATCTGATTTTACACGTGCTCTGGACCGCGATCACGCCGCGATTTGTTTTGCCGATCCTCCCTTTTTTAATTCTGTTCGCGGTCAGGGCGCTTTTAGGACAGCAGGAAGCGCGATCGCAGCGGTGGCGGCTGTTTCTTAGCGCGGGCCTTTGTCTTTCTCTTTTTGGGACTTATACGTACCGTCATGCGTGGGAACTAGGGGCGATTTGCGCGGGCGTCCGCCCGGCGGACCTGACATTCCCCGTGAAAGCTTTGGAATGGCTTAAGTCAAATACCGCGCAGGATGCCGTAATTCTCGGCAAATCTCCGCTTATTTATCTGGAAACCGGCCGCAAAGGAATTTTCTCGCTGCCGGTTGGCGATGCCGATGAGTTCCGGTACCGGCTATTGAGGTCGGGCGTTACGCATGTGCTTTTTCAGCCTTCTCAGATCCTTGAGGTTTACGGGGCGAAAAAAAACAATGAAGGGAAAATGTGGCGGCAGACCTACTTTTGGCCGCTCCGGTGGACGGCCGCTTTCCGCCCGGTTTTCAGCGATAAAGAAGAGCAGACGGAAATTTTCGAGGTTGTGCAAAGCAGCGCGTTCCGGCGCGCCTTTGAGCATTACCGGATGGCGGGCGTATGGTTTTCCCGGGGCTTCCCGGAAAAAGGGGATGAACAGCTGAAAATGGCGTTGCGGACCGACCCCACCCTTGCCTGCGCCTGGAATGTCGCCGGCGCAATATCACTTGGCAAAAAAAACATCAAGGCGGCTGAAGCGCAGCTTACCCGGGCTATTAATTTAAGGCCCTGTTTTCCGTCGGCTTTATTCCATATGGCCCTGGTTAAGATCCTCCAGGGAGACAGGAAGGCAGCAGGATTTTATTTTGAAAGATCAAAGGCGGCCGGACTGGCGTTGGAGGAAACGGAATGGGTGGAATATTTAGAGAGCCGGCGTCTTTCCCTGGGCATAGTGAATGGTTCTTGATATCTCAATAACTTTTCGCCTCCGGTGACATAATCTCCCGTCTTCCGGGCCGAACGCCGGCAGGTCCCTGAAAAATAAAAAAATGCCAAATAAAATTTCAAATTGACTGGGGCGGCATAAATGAATATAATTAATAGGTTCGCGGGCGTAGTTCAATGGTAGAACACTAGCCTTCCAAGCTTGGTACGTGGGTTCGATTCCCATCGCCCGCTCGTCTAGTTCTTTATATATCGGAAAAAGTGTTCAGCCGTTATAAGCCCGCGCGAATACCTTCGTTAGTGAGCGCGGGTTCCCTATAAGAGGGGTTCAGTGAACGGGCCGCCGAAGGCGGCGGAGTGAACGACGAAGGGGAGCTTAGCTCCCCTCGTGTCGCACCGGCCGTCACCACTTAAAGGCCGGCGGCTACTCCGCCCTGCGCGCTGTGCAGTGCGCGTAGGGTGTGACAGATGCTGGGGTAGCTCAGCTGGTAGAGCATCTCCATGGTAAGGAGAAGGTCGTGGGTTCAATCCCCATCCCCAGCTTATTTTTCAGGACAGGAACGGGAAGGTAGAAACGGGTAACAGGCGATCCGCCTAAGGCGGACAACCTGACACCTTTAAAACAGGAGTGTAAAAAACTATGGCAAAAGCAAAGTTTGACAGAAAAAAACCGCATGTGAACGTGGGCACGATAGGCCACGTGGACCACGGTAAAACCACGCTTACGGCGGCCATCACGAAGGTGCTGGCCAAATCCGGCGCTTCCAAAGAGATGTCGTA
>JAPLKI010000023.1 GCA_026388155.1 Elusimicrobiota bacterium | reverse complement strand
CCGGGGTACTTCTGTTGCAACTGATTTTCGTGGTGTGACGGGCGGTGTGTACAAGGCCCGGGAACGTATTCACCGCAGCCTGCTGATCTGCGATTACTAGCGATTCCAGCTTCACGTGGGCGAATTGCAGCCCACGATCTGAACTAGGGCATAGTTTAAGGATTGGCTCCACCTTACGGTATTGCAGCCCTCTGTCTATGCCATTGTATCACGTGTGTAGCCCTGGACATAAAGGCCATGATGATTTGACGTCGTCCTCACCTTCCTCCGTGTTATCCACGGCAGTCTCCTGAGAGTCCTCCCCTTGCGGGGTAGCAACACAGGACAAGGGTTGCGCTCGTTGCGGGACTTAACCCAACATCTCACGACACGAGCTGACGACAACCATGCAGCACCTCGGCTGGCTCCCTTGCGGGTCCCCCTCCCTTTCAAAAGGGGTACAACCAGTCGTTCGAGCCCAGGTAAGGTTCTTCGCGTAGCGTCGAATTGAACCACATGATCCACCGCTTGTGCGGGCCCCCGTCAATTCCTTTGAGTTTTAACCTTGCGGTCGTACTCCCCAGGCGGTAGACTTAATGCGTTAGC
This sequence comes from Elusimicrobiota bacterium, assembly GCA_026388155.1. Taxonomy (NCBI): domain Bacteria; kingdom Pseudomonadati; phylum Elusimicrobiota; species Elusimicrobiota bacterium. The sequence continues at coordinate 33,637 of JAPLKI010000023.1, read as the reverse complement.
GTCGGCGCGGGAGGGGTCGATACCCCCCACACCTGGTCTACATCGTTTACGGCTAGGACTACCAGGGTATCTAATCCTGTTTGCTCCCCTAGCTTTCGTGTCTCAGCGTCAGTAAAGGCCCAGAAACCTGCCTTCGCCTTTGGCGTTCTTCCAGATATCTACGCATTTCACCGCTACACCTGGAATTCCAGTTTCCCCTACCCTACTCAAGAAGCCCAGTATTCGACGACAGTCCAGGGTTAAGCCCTGGAATTTAACGACGAACTTAAGCTCCCGCCTACACACGCTTTACGCCTAGTAAATCCGAGTAACGCTCGCCACCTACGTATTACCGCGGCTGCTGGCACGTAGTTAGCCGTGGCTTATTCACAGAGTACCGTCAAACGGTTGCCCGCTTTCGTCCCCTGTAAAAGGAGTTTACGATCCGAAAACCTTCGTCCTCCACGCGGCGTCGCTGGATCAGGCTTTCGCCCATTGTCCAAAATTCCCCACTGCTGCCTCCCGTAGGAGTAGGGCCCGTGTCTCAGTGCCCTTGTGGCCGGTCATCCTTTTAGATCGGCTACCCGTCATTGCCTTGGTGGTCCGTTACACCGCCAACTAGCTGATAGGTCTCAAGCTTCTCCTCAAACGACCCTTGCGGGCCTTTCATCCCCCGATGATGCCTCCGGAGGATTATATGGGGTATTAGTTCGACTTTCGCCGAGTTATCTCCCATTTGAGGGCAAATTGCTTAAGTATTACTCACCCGTCTGCCACTAAGCGCCCGATATTCTGGTACGCTCCGTTCGACTTGCATGTGTTAGGCACGCCGCCAGCGTTAACTCTGAGCCAGGATCAAACTCTCCAAAAAATCCGTAACTGTTAACAGCGAACATCGCTATTAGCAATTAGCATTTACGGAGTGTTCTTAAGGCTCTGATTTGCTTTAATGCTGTCTGTGCAAAGTTCTCACACCCAATTTGGATTTTTAATGATTAATCATCCCATATAAACCTCAGTAGCCGGTGATTAGTGGCTGGCGGTCAGTTTCCCTTCCACCCGCCTATCACCTGCGCCTGATTCTATACGATCAGGGTGCCCATTCATACATAATTTTTTAGAGAACAAACCCTTTCCTGCTTTGTAGGATTACTCTACAGGTACGGGTAATTTGTATTGCCGCGGCTTGTGTTCGCGGCTGATACTAAATATTAGCAAAGTTTCAGGAAACCTGTCAACTCTTTTTTTCTCGTCGGAGAAACTGCGGTTTGCTTTGCGGAATTTCAGCTTAAGAGAACTCAGGGCCGCCTGTCTTTGCTCCCCTTTGAGGGGCTTTTAAATCTCCGGCTGTGTATTTATTATATCAAATCCAGGAACCCGGTCAAATATTTTTTATAACAATTCAAGAAGCCAGAATTCAGGAGTCAGTATGAGGATACAAAGGAAGAGAAAAATTCCACCATTCTGGATTCTGACCACTGATTCCTGTCTACTGCCTAGTAACCGGCCAGCCGTAAAAAAAAACCGGCGCAGATAGCCTTTAAAAGCCCGCAGCCTGGAACAAAACAAGAACGGCTGCATAGAACCAGCTTCCACATCAAAGCAGTCTGCCCAAGGCTTTTTTTTTGAGGAAGATGATAACCATATAGATATCTATATTATATATATAAATAATCGTACAGTTGCCCCGCCACATCGATCTAATCCCAGGGGCTACATCCTGCGGCTTGACGGTTATGAAGACCTTTGATTAATATTAATTAATGAAATTATTCATGGGTTTTTGTATACTCTTATGGATAAGAGCAAAGAGCCGCCACCTTCAAAAACGGTTAGAGGATAAAGGATCGTTCTGCCGGTTTTTTTGAGCTTAATTTTGCGTTCCGCAGGGGAGATAATATGGGAGAATTTTCGAGCAACCTTATAAAAGCGCGGGCCACGGCCGGTTTTGACACGGCCTATAAATTCTACCACCGCAACGGCGGAAGGGGACATTTTCCTTTTACCTTCGTACACTACACGCGCATAGAAAAAGGCGTATCCATGCCGGCGCCCGCCGCGCTGGAATATATCTTCCTCGCTTTGCGCCTGCTACCTTCACAGGACGCGGCCCGCCAGTTGCTTCTGAGCTATTTAAAAGATTATCTGGGCCGCGGCGCTGACTACATACTTGCCCCCCTCATGAGCGCCGGCGGCCAGCCTGCCGCCGACCCGCTGCAGTGGATGAAAACCCACGGCTCCGAGCACATCACTCCGGAGGAATTTAAAGTCATGGCTTCGGATGCAACGACCTACTGGTGCGCCGAGGCCCTTTGCAATGACGCGAGGAACTGGACGCCCCAGGCTTTGGCGGCGGAGCTGGGTTTAAAACCGGAGCCGGTCCGCAAAGCCCTTGAAAAACTTAAAAAAGCCGGACTTGCCGTTTACGCCGGGGCCGGCAAATTCAAGTGCCGCCACACCGGAAAATTTTTTACCTGGCCGGGCCGCCTGACCGGGATGAACGCGCATTTAGACGCCATTAAAAGCTACTGGGACAGGGCCGGAAAAGAAGGCGGCCGCGAGCTGTTCGAGCGGCTTGAGCTTATACGCGCGGAAGAAGGGGCTGTTTTCAACTACAGGCTTCAGCTCGCGCAAACGCTGGATAACGCGAACGGCTACTCCACCCACAACAAAGGCGACAACACCGGTTTTTTCCTTATAGAGACCCGCATAAAGAAACTGAAAGATTTTTAACTGGTAACCATTCCTGTTACTAAAACGGCCCGCGCTGTACTGCGGTGTTTTAGGCCTTAAACCATCCATAATCTTACCCTCCGCCGCATTACATGGTCCCCCGTTTGCATTAAACTTTAATAGAAGTTCCCACAGGGGAAGATACTTCCATAAAGCGAGGGACAAAAGAGCATGAAGAAAATAATAATTGCCGCAGCCGTCGTGTTAGGATTCTCCGGCGGGGTTTACGCGGAGAGCGCAATAAAGCAGCTTGAAGCCGCATACGGCATGGAGAAAGCCGAAGTTGCCGCGACAGCGGAACCGGCCGCCACGGCGCGAATGTCGCAGCCTCCGATGGGCATTTTAAACGACGCCTACCATAATGTGGATATTTCCGGCAACAGCGACGACGGCGCGTCAAGAGGCGCGTTCGTTCTTAAAAAGGTCAACAAACCCTCCGGTTATACTATGACCAATGATGGCGGCTCCCTTGTAAAGACGGCGACCCTGGGCAGCGCGGATTTTAATGATGAGTCCGGGTTGCTTGTCAGAGTCACCTACCATCCGGACGGCACGGATTATTCCGACGCCTCCGGCGCCGCTCTTTTTGCGCAGCAGGCTACCCCCAGCGAAGACATTTTCACCGGCGCGGACGGCAAAGCGGCGTTCACCAAAACCGCCACGGACGGGGAAACAGACATCTTTACGTGCGCCGACGGGACCGCCTGCCTGGTCAGGAAAGCGCAACCGTGGGGTGATGAGTTTTTTGTGAACGGGCAGCGAATCATGCTCCGCGCGGCCTGCCCCGGCGGCGACGTGTTCTACGGCGCGGACGGCGCGCGCATGCTGGTCCGTGTCGCGGAACCGGGCGGTGACAGCTATTACCGCCCGGCCGGCGCCCCTGCGCTGCCGGATATTGTAAAGATACTTCAACTAACCGGAAATCCGACCGTATGGCGCGCAGTCCTTTTTGATTTCAAGCGCGGTTTGACCCATACCCGTATCATTTGGCCTATCCCGTCACTTCTCTATTAAATTCGCAATCACAAAAGAAGACCGGGGCTCTGCTCCGGCTTTCTTTTTATACCATCCCGCGGATTAATATATATAATCTAAATAACTTTTGTTCGCCAAGGAGCTGAAATGAGCATACACCATAACCAGCCGAAAGGCCTTTTCCTTTTGTTTTTCGTTGAAATGTGGGAGCGTTTTTCTTATTACGGCATGCGGGCACTGCTGATGCTTTACATGATAAAGTACCTGCAGTTCTCAACTGAAAAATCCGGCCACATCTACGGCTGGTACACCGGGTTGGTCTATCTAACCCCGCTGATGGGCGGCTACATAGCTGACCGCTACCTGGGGCAGAGGAAGTGCATAATTATAGGCGCTATCCTTATGGCGTTGGGCCACTTTGCGATGGCGTTCCCGTCTTTGCCTTTCTTTTTCTCCGCGCTGGGGCTTTTGATACTTGGCAACGGATTTTTCAAGCCGAACATCTCCACCGTGGTCGGTTCGCTTTACGAGCCCAACGATCCGCGCCGCGACGCGGGCTTCACCATTTTCTATATGGGCATCAACCTGGGCGCATTGTTCTCGCCGCTCGTCTGCGGCACGCTGGGCGAAAAGGTCGGCTGGCATTACGGGTTCGCGGCGGCGGGCGTAGGCATGCTGATGGGGCTTGCCATGTATCTGTGGGGGCAGAAGGCGCTTTTGGGCGACAAGTGCATGAAGCCGGCCTTCATCCACGGCAATACTATAGAGGACAAGCCGCTGACGCATATTGAGAAGCAGCGGATAGCGGTAATCTTTATAATGGCTTTCTTCGTTATTTTCTTCTGGGCGGCTTTTGAACAGGCGGGCAGTTCGCTGACGCTGTTCGCGGACAGGGAGACCAACCGAATGCTGAGTCTGTTCGGTTACAGTTGGGAAATGCCGGCGAGTTTCTTCCAGTCCGTGAACCCGCTGTTCATACTGATACTGGCGCCATTCTTCTCAAAGTTATGGTTGAGACTTGGCGAGGCGCAGAAAGAGCCGCCGAGCCCGATAAAGTTCGTATGGGGGCTGGGGCTGCTGGCTATAGGTTTTGTGGTAATGATAGCGGCGGCTGCGGTCTATCAGCAGTCGGGGCCTGTGAGCGTGCTCTGGCTCTTGGCGGCGTATTTCTTCCACACGATGGGTGAGTTATGTCTGTCGCCTGTGGGGCTGTCGCTGGTGACTAAGCTTGCGCCGGCTAAGTTCGTGTCGCTTTTGATGGGGACCTGGTTCCTGGCGAATTTCGCGGCCAACTTCGTGGGCGGTTTCTTCGCCGGGAACTACGACGCGATGAACCACACGCTGTTTTATATGATACCTACCGGGACGGCGGTGGGAGCTGGATTGTTGTTATGGATCTTAACGCCGCAGCTTCGGAAGTGGATGCACGGGGTGCACTAACGGCAGGGAATAGGGGCTAGCGAATAGCGATTAGTGGAAAACATCCGGCTCAACGCCGGATGTTCTTTTATAGGGATGTAAAATTGGGAAACTAACGGCAGGAATGCGGGTTCGCGGGGCCTGCCTCCGGGTATATTTGCGGGGGTCGGGTCGGCCAGCGCGGCCGCCCTTATCCTCAGGCTCCTTTGACTGCAAGCACAAGTCGCCTTCCGGAAAACCCCCGCAAATAAGCCCGAAGTCACCCGCTCCAAATTGCATTTTTTAAAATATATATGTGTCCCCACCCTCACTTACGATACTTCCGAATTGACCCACCCGTCAGTCGCAGCTAACCTTATATGTCAGCAGGGGCGGGTTCTATTGCTACCATACCTATACATATAATTTTGATAGCCAGATTACTATCCATCCAACAAAGAATGCAACATAGTACAGTGGAAATATTATTGTATTTGATATCAACAACTTTCTTTTCTTGACCTCAAATACGGCGCGTTTATTTAATGACATTCCAGTGAGAGTCTCAATCTCATTTGCTCGTTGTATGTATCCAATCATGTATGCTGTAGTCCTTCTCTCGTTGTTCAGCCCCATTAGTAATACAAGAAATGCAATTATTGATAAGACTAATGCCGTCAAGTCAAAATGCAATAAGTTCTTGCCAATGATGGTCAATACAGCAACTTGAACTGTACTGACAAAAGCCATATCTTGGCGCCTCAATTGCATGTGGTGAGTATATTGCGCCAATGCATGCTCATATTCCAATTTTATTAGCTCAAATTTCTCGTTCTGGCTCAAGTCCATTATTCCCTCCATTACCCTATCAGCTTCACTTTATAGTCCGAGGCTTCCAGTTCGGTTTTGACAAAAGCCCTGTGGTCGCCTTGCAATTGTAGGAAACATAATGCGATACTATCGCGAGTTGAGGCGCTAAAATCTCTCAATTTTTTTCCGGGACGTCCTTCGACTACTCTCAGGGTTCGTCATTAAAAGTATAATATCAAAAATAGCACCCGTCGGGGGAGTTAGTGGGTTTTTAGCAAAGGCCCCCCCGCCAATACAGCACGGCGGGCAGGCAACCGGGCGGCTCAGCAGAAAAGGTGTCAGGCTACATTTTAAGGTAACTTACTGCTACTCGGCGGTTCATGGGTTTTATCATTGAAAGGACGCGTTTTGTGGAGGAAATGCCCATATAGCGAGCCACGCCATGCGCCTTGAACCAGGAAAGGCCGGCATAGTAGAGGTTGGATGAGAACCCCTTGCCGGTATGCTCAGGCAATATGCCGATATTCCCCAACAGCCCCGTTTTCTTAACACCTTTTTCAACCGACACGGTAATATTTCCCGCCAGAACGCCGTTGAAATACAGGCCAAAAATCCGCATTACGTTCTTTTTCTTCAAATATTTTAAAAACGTCTTTCGTATCCTGGCTACGGGGACATTGTACATGCTTGAAGTGCTGTCACTTTTAAGGGCACGGATAGACATGCGCAGATAATCATGCATTTCGCGCCGCATATCCACCGGGCGTATGTCGTAACCCGGTGGAAGCGCATGTTTTTTAGTGGCAACCGCCCGGAGAGAAGTCGAAACCTTCCCGGACAGAGCGTGGTAAGCCAGCTTAAAACCCTGATTCTCACAAAGCTTTATTTTTGCGCTTTCAGAAGGGGCTATACCTATCTGCACTTTAAGGTTTTTTGCTTTATGGAATTTACGGGCGCTGGCGGCCAATTCTTTTATAAAGCCGTTCTCTATAAGTTCCGGCGCCATTATAAAAGGCCGCACAATTATTATGCGGCCCTCGAAATCATCCGGAGCTGTTTTTGAGACCCAAAACCAAAGCAGCCGGCCGTTTTCAATGGCGTAGGAAACAAAGAGCTCAGGGCTTCCGCCGTTAATAATTTTTTTCAGGGCGCGGGCGGCTTTTTTCATGGCCGCGGTGGAAATTTTTTCACCCTGGAATCCATAGGATACTTCACGGATCCAACTGCCCGCAGCTTCAAGCAGCAGTTTCTCAGGTCCGATTCCAGCTTTATTTTCAGTGCGTTTCATTTCAGTTCATCCCAGAATTCTTTGGGTGGATGGGTCGGGTCTTTGTCTATTCTTGTGTCGTGCCAGACGAAATCGCAATAGGGTTTCCCTTGGGTAAGAGTGCCTGTTCTGGTTAAGGTGAAGGCGGGGTTGTGCATTTTGGCAGCCTCAAAGTCGTAGTGACAGGCCGCCGCATAAGCGTAATCCGGGTCGTTTAATTCCTTCATAACTTCGGCCCACTTACACTTGTCTGCGCGGCAGCCGCTCCTGCCCTCGTCTATTACAAATTCGGTCATTATGAAAGCATTCTTGAAGGCTCCCCTGGGTTCCTCTTCCGAAAAAACCAGGTCGGAAACTTTTTCCGACTTAGGCAAGGACATTGTGCGAGTGTTGGCATCCATCATCACCTGAAAATATTCTATAGCTTCCTTTCTGGGCAACACAGTCTCAAGAGCCTTGGCAAAGTAGTAATAGATAAAAAGATAACCCCGTAAAAAAGGCTTAGCGTCTATGGTTATCTCGTCTTCCGGGGCCGTGCGCCCATCTATTTCAAGCAATTCTATTATTTTTCCGGCCAAAGCATTTCCCAGTTCAGCGTCTTTTGCCAACCGCGGGAATTTTTCAAGAAGGCCTGTTATAACAGCCTCCGGATAAACGCAGAGTTTTTTTGCCTTTAAAAAATCCAACAATGTGGCCCTATATTTTTGCAGGTCCGGAATGGGATGCTCTTCAATGTAGCCCAGGCAAAATTCCGGGAATTTCAGGCGGCGCACATACTCCGCCACCTTCGTTTTTACCGGTGTCAGATCCTGATATCCGCTGAACTTTTTGGTTTTTATATCAAACATCTTCCCTCCAATCGAATACACGGTAATTTGTCACATTCAGTTTGCCTTTCAAAAGCAGGTGCGGTGCGTAACCCCACATCAGCGGATATTGTTTTTCTTCCAGACATTCCCGGTAATACTCGATATTAATCTCCGGCATTCCTGAAAGTTCTTTTACCCGTCCGACGCTTACCGGTTCAAAGTCGGAATTCAAAAATTCCCTCCTATCTTCTTTTCGCCTGTCATTTTTATAAAGGATGGAATTTACGGCGACATTACACAGTGGTATTTCAAACCAGTCTCTATGTATCTTATGATGTTCAAACCCTATCTCCGAAAGGGTGCGGTATATCAGCGAGGGGTGCATAAGCGACATGTGAATCACATCGTTCCAAAGACAATCCAAAGGCGGGATAATAACCTTCATGAGCCACTCCCGGCCTTCATAATTTTTTTTAGCTTCCTTGTAGATAGAAGGGAAATGCTCCTTAAGCCGATTGAGCGGATAAAGAGTTGTCCCGGTGAAATCCGGCGCCTTCCTATGATACACAAAAGTTTTAGACATGTTTTTTATAAATGGCTATCCTTGAGAAAAAGGTATCAGACTGCTTTTTGGAAACCGATCAATTCGGCGATGGCCTTTAAAAGCCGCAGCGCAGGCCGAGCTTTATGGATTGGGAGTTAAAGCCGCGGCCCGTCTCGGCTTCGTAGCGGGCGAAAAGCGAGAAGTTTTTTCCGAGTTCAGCGGAAAGACCCGCGCCGGCAAGAAAACGGTCCGTCCGCGCCCTGTCGCCTAAAATCGTCACAGCCTCACCCTGATCCATAAGACCGGCGGATATGTGGCGGCCATCCAAGGCCGCGCTGTGCGCCCAACCCACTGCTACTTCCGGTTTGAGCGCCCGGCTTTTGGCTGCGCGGAGATCGCGGCTTAAAACAAGGCGCAGCTCGGTGCGCAGGGTTTGCGCGCGAAAACCGTTGACATGCAGGTCCAGGCTGCCCGCGCCGGACTCGTCAAAAGCGTTCTGCCTGAGATTAAAGTAAGATAGACGCCCCAGACCTGAAGCCTCCAAACCCAGTAAATGTGCCACGGCCCCGCCCTGCAAATGCGCGCAGAGGCTGTTGCCGTTCTGGCTGCTGTCCGCTGTGCGCTGTATGGAGAGGTCCACCACATCCGCGCCGGCGGTTGTATTGTAGCCGTGGCCGGTGAAATTAAGGTTGCGCCGGGCCGTAGTCTGGTTGGAACCTCCCGCGACGGAGAGATCAAAAAAGGCGTTAGTCGTAAAGCCGCCGGCGTAGACGGCGAGTCTTTCCGTGTTCTGGGTGGCATAACCGCCGTTGCCAGTCCAGTCAAGGCGGTTCTTCAGGCCCGCCGCGGCGAGCCCCAGAAAAAAGCCGGGCTTTGGCTCGCGGTCAAAACCGGCCACAAAACCTTCACTGTTATAATCAAAACCCACGCGCTCAGCCGCTTCTTTCTGGTCTCCTTTCTCGCCTACGCCTTGCAGCCAAACCCCGGTTTTGACTTTTTCCGCGGCCTCTCTCCGGTCCCGGCCGCGCTCCCAAAGATTGTCGGCCAAAAGAAGGTCGTTGCGCAGGCCTACGGTTGAGAGCGCGTCGAATCTCTCCGGGCTTATCTGGCGCAAGGCCGCGGTAAGGGGCCCGGGATCCGACCCGTAATTTATATAGTCCAGGGTTGTGTAAACGTCCGCCAGATCAGTTCCGTCGTCGGGGTTAAACAGGTCCAGATACGCGGCCATTTTTCCCGTGTTGCCGGTTTTTACCAGGCGCGTGTAGGTCAGGGCTTTGTTGTCCAGCCCCTGGCCGTTGACGTAGCTGTCGCTGGGAAGCCAGACATAATCGGCGAAGTCGGCGGGGTCCGCCGGCGAAGAGGAATCGGTATGCGTCCCGATGACCTTGGTCTGCTGGGCTCCTCCGTCACCCCAGCCCGCGATGGGGCCCGCAATGCCGGTCCAGAGGCCGTACGGGGTTCCAGCCGGAACGCGCACCTGGACGATGTTCGTGGGCAGGGCGGGGAGGGCGAAGATGTTACGCAACTGCTGAGGCGTGAGGCCGCGCACCGCGTGGGCGCTCATCATCCATGAGCCCAGTGGACCCGAACCGCCGGCCGGGGAATAGAGCCTTACATAATTGAGAGCATGCGCGGGTGTAACCTCGTAGACCGGCTTGGTTGTGTCAAAGGGGTCCGTAACGCCGGGAATTATGGAGGAACTCCATTTTTCCAAGTACTGGTTGACATCCGCGCCGGTCCAGGTTTGCACCAATGTGGTTCCCGGAGGGATTACCGGGTCCGGGACCGTGGCCTGGGCCGCGGCGGCAAAGACGAATATGGAAGCAAGTGTTATCATGAAGATGTCAGGCTGCGTTTTTTAAGATCGCGGACCAACTAAAAAATGAGCGGGGGCCTGGAACTATTATAAAACCCGTATTTTCAGCTATCTTGACGGTCACTTCAAAATCTTTTTTTGACACATGGAACAATTTCGGTTCCACTATCAAGATCTGTCCCTTTTCGTTCAGGATAGATTTTAGCTTTTTGAAGAACGGTTCTTTATCGGGAATTTCATGAACCATATAAAATGCCAACCCGAAATCTATCTTTTCCGACACGTTTATGTCGTCTTTTTCACATTTCACAAGCTTAATTCTTTCTTCCAGGTCCGTTCCACGGAGTTTATCTCTGAGTTTTTGCAGCATTCCTTCCTGCAGATCGGCCGCGATAACTTTCCCGTTCCCGCCGACCATTTTGGCCAATTCAATTGAAAAAAAGCCGGGGCCGCATCCGATATCCAGCACGGTCATCCCTTCTTTAATATACGGAGCCAGTATTTTTTGCGAATTTTGCAGCCACTTCCTGATTTTAGTATCGAGCGAACCCGCAAGTTCAATGGGGCAAACTCTATTTCTTTCATTATTCATATTATCCCGACGGAAAACGTTTTATACTTGACCCGCTTGTTGCGTTGAATTACTGCGCGTACTTTACCAGGAACATGTCGGAACCTCCCTGATTCGTATTCCCGTCAAGTCCGCCTTCGGTTGACCCGGTAACATAAACATTGCCGGAAGAGTCTGCCGCTACGCCGGAGTTTAAATCGGATGAAGCTGTTCCAAACTGTTTGGTCCAAAGCTTTGCGCCGGAAGAGTCATACTTAACCAGAAACATGTCGTACCCGCCCGCGTTCGTATTCCCGTCAAGCCCGCCGGCCGTGTACCCGGAAACATAAACATTGTCGGAAGAGTCTATCGCTACGCCCCGGCCTTCATCGTATAAAGACGTTCCAAGCTGTCTGGTCCATCGCTTGACACCGGCGGTGCTGTATTTGACCAGGAACATATCGTAATCGCCCTCATTCGTATTCCCGTCAAGGCCGCCGTTAGTGCGCCCGGTAACATAAACATTACCGGAAGAGTCCGTCGCCACGCCGGAGCCGAAATCCGACCCGTTCGTCCCAAGCTGTCTGGTCCAGAGCTTTGCGCCGGAGGTGCTGTACTTGACCACGAATATGTCGTACCCGCCCGCGTTCGCAGCCCCGCCAAGCACGCCGTCCGTATAGCCGGTAACATAAATATTGCCGGAAAAATCCGTCGTTACGCCGGAGCCAAAATCGCTTGAAGGCGTTCCAAGCTCTTTGGTCCATTTCTTATTGCCGGAAGAATCATACTTGACCAGGAACATGTCGCCGCCGCCTGCATTCGTATTCCCGTCAAGGCCGCCGTTAGTGTCTCCGGCGACATAAACATTGCCGGAAGAGTCCGTCGCCACACCCCGGCCTTCATCGTATGAAGACGTTCCAAGCTGCCTGGTCCATTGCTTGATGCCTGAGGCGCTATACTGGACAAGGAACATGTCGTAATCGCCCTCATTCGTATTCCCGTCAAGGCCGCCATAAGTGCGCCCGGTAACATAAACATTGCCGGAAGAGTCTGCCGCCACACCCCGGCCTTCATCATATGAAGACGTTCCAAGCTGTTTGGTCCAAAGCCTTGCTCCGGAAGCGTCATACTTGGCCAGGAACATGTCGTAATCGCCCTCATTCGTATTCCCGTCAAGGCCGCCGGCGGTGCGCCCGGTAACATAGACATTACTGGAAGAGTCCGTCGCTACGCCGTAGCCGTCATCCGTGGAAACAGATCCGAACTGTCTGGCCCACAACTTGTCGCCGCTGGTAATTGCGGGCGTGCCGGTCACTTCCTCGCTTAACGCGGATTCACCGGAAGCGTTTTGCGCGGACACGCGGTAGTAATACGCATGCCCGTTCGTCAACCCGGTATGCGCATAGGGGCTGGCAACGCCGCTGATCCTGGTTGAGGCTGTAGTTATGCCCGCTGAAACGCCCCAATAAATATTATAAGACACAGCTTCGGCAACGGCATCCCATGAAACTGTGTTTTGCACGTTACTTGACGCAACAGCCGCATTCTGCGGAGCATCCGGTATGGTTATTATTATGGGCGTGCCCGACACTTCCGCGCTCAGAGCTGACTCACCCGCCGCGTTCACCGCCGTTATGCGGTAGTAATACGCCTGCCCGTTCGTCAACCCGGTATGCTCACAAGGGCTGACCGCGCCGCTGAACTTGGCTGAGGCCTTAGTTATGCCCGCTGCGACGCCCCAATAAATATTATAAGACACAGCGCCTGTTACGGCATCCCATGAAACTGTGTTTTGCCCGTCGCTTGCCGTAACAACGGCATTGCGCGGCGCGTCCGGTACCGTTATCGCGGATACTTCCGCGCTCAAACCGGATTCCTCCTTCGAAGTCATAGCTGTTACGCGGTAATAATATGTCTGCCCGTTCGTCAACCCGGTATGCGCATAAGGGCTTGCCACGCCGCTGATCCTGGTTGAGGCTTTAGTTATGCCCGCTGAAGCGCCCCAATAGATGTTGTACGCTGTCGCCCCGCTTACCGCGTTCCATGAAACCGTGTTTTGCGCGTTGCCCGTGGAAACAGCCACATTCTGCGGCAAGGCCAGCAAAGGCGTGCCGGCCGCTTCCGTACTCAGTATTGACTCCCCCGCCGCGTTCTGCGCGGACACGCGGTAATAGTATATCTGCCCGTATGTCAACGCGGTATGCGCGTAGGGCATGGTTGCGCCGCTGATTTTGGTTGACACTTTGGTTACTCCCGCCGCGGAACCCCAGTAAATATTGTAAGAGGAAGCTCCCGAGACCGAATCCCAGTTTAAGGTTATTTGTCCCGTGCCGTTGACTCCGGAAACACCTTCGGGACGCAATGGCAGTAAAGCTGAAGGTGTTATCTGGGCTACAGGCGTAAGGTTGGACTCTATGCCGTCCGATACGGATGAAATTGAGTAATAGTAAATTGCGCCGTTAGCCAGTCCCGTAAGGATATACGGGCTGGTTACCCGGGTCGTTTTGTTCAGCGGCCTTATAGCCTGTAACTGCGGCGTGTCGCCCCAGTACAAGTTGTAGGAGGAAGCCCCGGGCACGGAAGCCCAGGTTATTTCAGCCGCGCCATTGCCGGCCTGGCCGGAAAATGACGCGGGGGTGTTTTTTGTTTTTGCGGCGGACAGCACTTTTTCATCCAGCTTGGCCACTTGCTTTTTTACCGCTCCAGGCAAACCTGCGCTTAAACCGGCATAGGAGCTGAATGAGAAATTAAAAGTTATCAGCAGGAAAAGAACTGTTTTTCTCATTGTTCTGCCTTATTTAGCTTGAAAAATGCAGTTGCATTTTTCCCTTCGCAGTGACTCTGGCCTGTCGCTGGCCTATGGCGCTGTCAGCGACTGAGCTCAGGTGCGCTTCGCGCGGTATACACCCTTGCGGATCTGGCGCGCAGTGCACTGGATCCGCAACCCGCTGCTGCGGGGAATCCCGGCCGTCTGATAGCCATAGGCCCCTATAGTAGACGACCCTTTCCCAACACCTTAAGGGACACCGCATGGCGGTTTCCCCTCCTACACAGGTATTGCAATAATTCTGTTCACCTGATTTCTCAATGGAAACCGGGTTGAACTGCAGGATTCGGGTTAAAATAGAAATTAACGCCGAAATTTAAAACAAACTCCAGGCCGCTCTGCCTGAGGGCTGATTTGTTGTCTTTTAACGCTATATAAAACGGCCCGGCATCGGTTTGAACGGATATGCGCTTAGATAAAAAACACTCCACCCCTGCTATTGCGCCGAATGCCGCGCCGTTGCCTTTGCTTAATTGACCTTTAAACGATATGTAATCGCCCTCTGCGCCAAGAAAAGGGCGCAGCCGCGCATTGTTGAAACCGAAAACTGAAGGATAATAATACAACCGCGCGCCGCCGGTCAGAATTTTATCCACATATTGCCCTCTCAGCTCGGCCGCAAAACTGTCCGGAAGGAATATTTTTAAATTCCCGCCGGGATAATTTACTCCCAATGCGGCAGAGCGCCCAAACGTTTCCTGGTCCGCGGCGTAAGTATTTCCACCTGACGCTAAGGATAGAAGCGCGATCAGGCAGATAAAGCAAGCTGCGGAAACGTATCTCATAATTAAGTAGCTATACCCCTGATATCAATATATCAAATCATTCCGGCTATGTCAGGCTGATTTTTCTTTTAACGCCTGATGTTGCAAACACCCGCTATTGTACGCCATTGCACATATCTAGCGCGCTTTTTTCGCTTCACCGGCGGCAAAAAAGCGGTGCCCTTTTGGCCCATTTTTCCCTGGGCCTTAAAACAACGGATTACAAGGCTTAGGGCCGTCGGCAAAATCTCTCAAACCTGCTATCCTATAAACATGGCAGCGGAAACACTAAAGGGGGAGGGTAAAAACATTATGAACAAATTAGCGATAGCAGCGGTACTTATTGCCGCCGGAGCCGGTCTTGGCCGGGCGGCTGACTTGGAAACCTCAAAAATTTCTTTCAACCTCGATTCCATAAAGCTTTCGGATATTCAGAAAGCCGGTCCCAACGGCAACATGAACGGCGGGCATGGCGGCATTCCGGTGCCGGGCCAGCCACACCCCGGCCCGTGGCACCCGCCCTTTCCACCGCAGCCCTTTCCGCCACAGCCTTATCCGCCGCAACCCTATCCGCCCCAGCCCGGTCCCTGGGCCACTCAGACTTTAAATTTCCAAAGCGGACAGTTCTCTTTCAACAATGAGGCGCAGGCTTCCATGGACGAGGCCGTCAGGCAGCTTAATGCGGCCGGTTATGCGGTCATGGAAAGCCGCCTGAACTGGACTCAATACACACTGGTCTTCTCGGCCCCGGCCCGCGCCCAGATCAAACAATACACCAGCGGCCAGTACAGCTTCAACAACGAAGCCAAAGCCGGAATGGACCAGGCCGTAGCCGCCTTAAAGCAGAGCGGAAAGATCATCCTGGAAGCCAGACTGAATTGGACTGCCTTCACCATCAGCTACCTTGACGGAATCGGCGGAGGGCATAATGAAGACTGGAACACCCAGAAGTTAACCTTCCAGAGCGGACAGTTCTCTTTCAACAATGAGGCGAAGGACGCCATGGATGAGGCCGTCAGGCAGCTCACCGCGGCCGGATACCCCATCCTTGAAAGCCGCCTGAACTGGACCATGTACACCATAGCCTTTACCGCGCCCGCGCGAGCGCGGATACAGAGCTACACCAGCGGTCAGTACTCTTTCAACAATGAGGCCAAAGCCGGAATGGACCAGGCTGTTAACTCCATGAAGCAGAGCGGGAAAATAGTTCTGGAAGCCAGGCTGAATTGGACCGCCTTCACCATCAGCTATCTTGAGGGCGCCTATCGCCGGTAAAGTATTCTTTGAACCTTAATCAAAGGCGCGGCTCAAAAAGCCGCGCCTTTTTTTATTGTTTGGAGGTTGGACAGCTTTACATTAATGTGAAGCTGTAATAATTTTGTGTGTGACTTCATGGGTTCGCAGGGCCTGTCCAGCTCTTTTGGCTTCGCGGCAACAGTCAATTATACAAGCTGGAGCTAATTAGCCATGGTTCCTGGGCCAAAAGGGCTGGGCCTGTCACCGGACCGGAACGCGGGGACAGCCGCCCACACCGTGGTCGGCTTCCACCAATCATCTTCGGCGCTTGCGCAAGCCTCAGATTCGCGAAGGCCCCGCTAACCCGGCTCCGGCGTCACCCGCTCCATTTATTTTTGCCTTATTTCGCGTGAAGACTTGAAGTTAATTGAAGAGGGAAGCCAGGCGGGTGACCTCTTCCAGAATGCGTTTCACATAGGCCGTGCCTATATAACCTTCACGCTGGAAGAAAAACCTGAATTCATTTCCGGAAAGCTTCAGCCGGGAAAATCCCGCCTGGTCGATAAAAATATTATTGCCACGCCGGGCTTCGGTGAGGGGCTGGATCACGGCCTGCGCCAGATTGCAGCGCACCGCATAATAATCCCATTACGGAACGGACGGGAGCTGGGCACCTGCATGGCAATGAGCGCCAAAAATTAAAGCAGACTGGCTCCTTTTTTAATGGTTTTCACCGGCCCCTCTCCGACCGGCGTTCTGGTATTTAAAAATTAAACCTCCCCCGACGAAAGTCGGGGGAGGCGCACTTTTTCTCAAAAAAATAAATAATATCCGCAATCAACACAAAGGCAACTGTCTTACTTCCCCCTCCGTAGCTTTACCTATAGTAAACTCAATCGCAGGGGTTTACGGCTCCGGGGCCGGTGGACCAGCAATCCGAAAACGACGCGAAGCAGCCGCCGTAAACGCGGAATGAACTGCCGTTGGCGGTAACGTCCGCGTAACAGCGCATCTTCCCTTCCGAATCCCGGCAGGCCCAGGAATCCAGCGTCCCGTCCTGGTCCTTGACGGTGCAGCCGCTGCCCGGCGCGGGATCAGGATTTACATCTATTGAATCGCAGGGGTCTTTAACCGCGGCAGAACCGCTCCACCAGCAGTCCGAATAAGAAGCCGCGCAGCCTCCGTTGACGCGGAACGTTTTCCCGTCGACATTTACGTCCGCGTAGCAGCGTATCTTGCCGTCCGAGTTCCGGCAGGCCCAGGAATCCAGCGTACCGTCCTGCGCCGTAACGCTGCAATTTCCGCTTTTATTCGTTGCGGGGATACCTAAACGGAATTTAACTTCCCGGCGCGGCATCTCGGCTTTGTCGGCGATCGGTTTTTTTATTTCATTTTTTTCAGGAACCGCGGCTGAAGGAGCCGCAATAGCGGGTACTGATAGTTGTTCGTTGTTGGCGGCGTTTTTCAGCTCATTTATTGAAACCTGCTGGGCGAACGCCGGCGCGTATAAGCCGCACACGGTCAAAATCATAAGAACTTTTTTCATGTTTTTACCTCCGCCTTTCGGCTGAACCCAAACAATATACCTATCTATTGATATTGTAGCACCGGTGTATTTTTGCAAAAAGGGCCTTAAGGGACTATTTTTGTCAGACTTTGGACCTATTTCAAAAAAAACGGTTGGAGCGCAGGCGGAACTCAGCTGCGGATAAAAAAACAACGGGCAACGCTCTGCGATGCCCGCTGTGATATCCGATTTGGAGGGATTACGGGGTCAGGGCTTCAGGTCCTTGCGCAAAATATTCATGTCCGCGTTGAATTTGCTGTTCTGCTGCAGCGCCTTGTATATGGCATCCCCCAGGTTTTTGCCGGCCTCTATATCCGAAGGGTGGTGCACGCCGCCTATCACGCGATTCAGCGCGGCCTGGTCGGCGTAGGACATGAATTTGGCGGAGCTGGCCGGAACCAGATCCGAAAGTATAAGCCCGAACACGCGGGCCGTTGTAGAGTGGCCGCTCGGATAGGCGTAACCGCCCTCCCTGTTAAGGCAGGGGGTAATAGCGGAATCGCGCAGGAAAGGCCTGGGGCGCTTGTATTTCTGCTTCTGAAGGTACACTATTGAGCCGGCGTCCGTCCTGACTTTATCTAATATGCTTTCCACTTCTGAAGGTCCCGGGTTGCCGAAAGGGCTTACCTCGCCAAAAAATTCGTCATAGGTAGCGTTTGCCTGGGCGTTCGCCGCCACGCACTGGGCCTCGGTGCGCTCCACCTGCCAGCGCCTTACCGCAGCCAGGTCTTCATTGTCCACGGCGGAACCGGCGGCGGGGGCCGGCGGCACCTGAGACACGTCCACCTGCCCGGGTGAAATGTAATAGACTTTATCCGACGGTTTATCAAAGATGCCGAGCGGGTACGCTTCCAATACCGGAGCGACCGGTACGGCCTCCGGAGATATACAGGGAAGCCCTGAAAAAGCGGCGAAGGAGCCGAGGTCTTTAATAGCGGAGCCGGCGAAAAGCCGGGCCGGCACAACAGCGGACGCGGCAAGCGATATAAGGAAAGCTGCGGAGATGAGCCTGCGGGGGAGTATGGTCTTGTTGTTCATAGGTTCCTCTTAAGCGTGGTGTTTTTTGCGGCTCCAACGTAATGCAAGGATACTATAGCAAACGACCTGACAATTATCAAATATAAAAAATGGGACATAATACCCATGCGGCTTGCTACAGGTATTATGTTCCCTTACTGACTTACCAGGAGTTTGTAAGCTCTCCTATCTCGCTCTGGACGGCGTCCAGTATCTCGCACCGCCTGACGGCTTCGGTCATGGCGTTGTGATCGATAAAGAGCGGGCGGTCTTCGTCCAGGTGCTTGACCACCTTGCGGATGGCGCCGTGGGCGGCGCGCGTTCCCTTTCCCACCGAGAAGTCCCTGAAATCAATACCCTGCGCGGCGGCTATCATTTCTATCGCCAGAACGCTTTGCGCGTTGTCCAGTATCTGCCTGGTTTTAAGCGCGGCGTTCATTCCCATGCTCACGAAATCTTCCTGGTCCGCGGCCGCGGGAATGGACTGTATGCAGGAGGGAGCGCTCAATATGCGCTGCTCTACAATAAGCATATCCGCGGTATACTGGCTGAGCATTAAGCCGGAGAACATCCCGGCGCCCTTGGTCAGGAACGCGGGCAAGCCCACGCTTAAAGCCGGGTTCAGCAGGCGGTTCAGGCGCCTTTCGGACAGCACGCAGACCATGGTAACGCCCGCGCCCACCATATCCAGCGGCATGCTGATAGGCGTCCCCTGGAAATTGGCGCCGGTCAGCACGGTGTCGCTTTCCGCCAGGAAAATGGGATTGTCGGCCACGCCGTTAAGTTCTATTTCGAACTGTTTGCGGGCGTAAGCGAGATGGTCCCTGAAGGCGCCTATTACCTGGGGCGTTGAACGCATGGAATACGCGTCCTGCACTTTCACCTTCAGTTTCCCCGTAACAAGGTCGGAGCCGGCCACCACGGAGCGTATATTGGCGGCGGTAGTTACGGCGCCTCTGAACCCCCTGAGCTCGTGAAGGCGGCTGTCATACGGCTTCATGTTGGCGAGTAACGCCTCAAGGGTCATGGCCGCAGTTATTTCCGCCTGCTTGACCCAGCGTTCGGCATCGTAAATTTCAAGGCAGCCCATGCCCGTTATCAGGTTGGAGCCGTTTATGGCGGCAAGGCCGTCGCGCGCTTCCAGCCCCGGCACGGGGATGCCGGCTTTTTCCATGGCCGCTTTGGTGGGCATGCGCGCGCCCTCATAAAAACTTTCGCCTTCGCCCATGAGCGAAAGCGCCAGCTGGCTCATGGGAGCAAGGTCGCCGCAGGCACCCACGCTGCCCTTTTCGCAGACCACCGGCGTAACACCTTTATTCAGCATTTCCACATAGGTCATAGTTATTTCCGGCCGGCAGCCCGAATAGCCCCTGGTGTGGACATTTATGCGGCCCAGCATCGCCGCGCGCACATGCTCTATGGGGCAGGGCTTGCCTATTCCGGCGGCGTGGTTGTATATCAGATAGCGCTGGAATTGTTTGACCTGCTCGTCGTTGAGCACCATTTCCGAGAATTCGCCTATGCCGGTGTTGACGCCGTACATTATCTCGTGAACCGTAATTTTTTTCTCAAGCATGGCGCGGCATTTCCTTATGCGCGCGAGCGCGTCGGAAGTCAGCTGCACTTTTTCGCCATGGCGCGCGACTTTAACCACATCCTCGATCGTAAGAGCGGCTCCGCCCACTTTTATAACCATAAATAAAACCTCCTTAAAATAGCGTCCGCCGGAAAATTTTTCGGGGACACCTTAATTCTAATAAATTACCGGCCCGTTTTGAAAATTACAGGAGCCGGCTGCTTCATTTTCACCCGTTATTTTCAATAAACTGCTTCTTTAAGTAAAACTCCCCCGATGTCCGTCGGGGGAGTTTAACCGGGTCTTGCGGGCGGATTTATTTTATTTCTTCTATCTTCTCCACATAATTTATGTTGCGGGCTTTCATGCCGGCTATCATGAATTTGTATGCCTTCTCTTCCATTCCGAAGTATTCGGGCGGGCAGATGCCTTTTCTTGTAAACACTCCCGCGGCGAACATCCTTGCGGCCACGGTGCCCGCGTAGCCTGTTGTCCGAGCCATCGAGGTATTGCCGGTTTTATCGTCGTAACGGTCAAGCAGGTCGTAGGTTACGCGCGTTTTTTTGCCGTTCTTCAGGCCCTCGACTATAACGCGCATCACGGTGAAATCCTTCTCGCCTTCCTTAAGTTTCCACATGGGGAACAGCAGCTTCGCGGTGAAGTCAAGCGGCCTTATGGAAGCCCCCCCTATCTGGACCGGCTCTTTTGAAAAAAATCCGGTTTCCCGAAGCACGCGCATTTTTTCTATATGCCCGGGATACCGCATGGTCTTTTCTTTCATGTTGGGCATTTTCAGTGTGTCGGCCAGCGTCCGCAGCCCGTCGGTATTGAACGCTTCAAGGGTGCCTACTCCCTCAAAATCAAGAAATTCGGGGTCGGAAAGAGCGGGCCTTGTAACAAGAACGTTGTTTTCTATATAGCGGGCGGGCCGGGTGTATTCCTCGATAACATCCACCGCGGAAAAAACTATTTTATACTCGTAAGGCCAGGTGCGCACTTCGGGAAGCCCGCCCACGTAGCAAATGCAGGTGTCGGCGCTGTCAAGCAGTTCCACTCCCCGCGCGCTGAGCATATTGCTGCAGCCCGGCGCCACGCCGCAGTCAACTATAGCTGTAACGTCGTTTTTCTTCGCCAGCTTGTCCAGCAGGAAAGAGTTCTCCGGAAAAAAAGAAATATCGACGATGTTGCGCTTCGCCTCTATTACGCTTTTGACGGTTTTAAAACCCATAAAACCGGGCAGCGCGCCTATGATAAGGTCGAATTTGGACGCGACTTCCCTGACTTTGGCATCTTTTGACAGATCCGCGCAAACAAGCGCCAGCCGCTTGTCCGAACGCAGTTTGTCGAGAGATTTTTCCGAGCCGTCCAGGACGGTTATTTTCCAGTTCTTTTCGTCCGCCAGGTCTTTCGCCATCGTAGAACCCACAAGCCCCGCTCCGAATACTCCTACGTTCATAATTGCCTCCGGTTTCTAAAAAATTTACACGACCATTATACCTTAATCCGCAAAGCGGACGAATTTCGGTCCTACTGCTTTTTTACGGGTGAATAATCGGCCGCCGGGTCCACGACTTTAACATAAGGCCCGTTCCAGGATCTGTAAAAAACATCGTTCAGCGTTTCAACGGCGGCGGCGCCCGCGATTATCACGGCGGCGCCCCTGGTGTCGTAAAAATAGTTCCGGCTCCAGTTGGAGGTGCTGATAAAGCCGTATTTATCGTCGGCCACCAGATATTTACAATGCTCCACCCGGGCAAAGGGCACGAAACCGCCGCTGTATTGCGGCAGCGAAGAGATCTTGACGGTTATATTTTTAACTTGGGAAAGGTCCTTTATATCAGGGTCCCCCTTGCCGCCCATGGACCAGTCGGCGAAAATAAGCCGCACCGATACGCCTCTTTTTGCGGCCTCTCGGAAAGCGTTATCCAGCTCTCTCCATTTCTCCTTGTCGCCGTACTCTTTGAGCGAATATGTCATAACCTGGGCGGACAGGCTTTTTTTCGCTTTTTTTATAAGCCCTGTCAGCTCGTCTATTTCCGCGCCGAACTTTTGCGGCTTAAGTTCTTTCGGGCTGAATGCCGCGTAATAAGAAACTTCCCGGCCGTTTAAAAGGGCTTTTTCCGGGTTTTTCGGGGTGACGGCGGCGGAAACGGGGGATTTAAAATATTTCACGCCGTCCGCTTTGTTACCCGAAGCGGCCATAAGCCAGTCGGCCTCAAAAACAGTTTCAAAGGTTTTGGCCGCGCGCGGACTTTCTATTTTAAGGCCGATTTCGTGTATATGCTTAAGCGACCGCCAGTCGAAGTTCTGGCTGCCCACATAAACGGATTTTGAATCCGCCACGAAAAACTTTGAGTGTTGTATCCCGCCGCCCAGCTTTTTGTAATTTATCACGCGCGTTTCGATATTGGCGGCGGTACCCAAATCCGCGAGCGGTGCGCCGGATTCTTTCATCATGACGCTGTCAACCATTACGCGGACTTTGACGCCCCGCCCCGCCGCGGATTTTATGGCCGAAAGGACCTGCTCCATGGGCTCTCCGGGCGCGGTAGCTATGTAAAACTCCTCTATATCCAGAGTTTTAGCCGCGCCGTTTATCATTGCCAGCCACACTTCAAGCGGGCGCGCGGTCAAAGTTGAGCCGTACACAGTTTCTTCCGGAACCGATTCCGCAATAGTAAGTTCAGCCGCTTTAAGATTGAGCGTCAACGTTAAAAGCGGTAAAATTTTAAGAAATAGCTTCATTTTTCCTCCATCACACATTTAAAGGATTATACAAACAATAGGCCAGCCGGCAAAAAAGGTCAGAGCCGCGTATATCCATTGGGGGGAACTACTTGGGGGTTTGGGTTAGGGAGGAGTATACGCGACCCTGACATAAATATCCTAGCAAGACTTCCGCTTTAAAATCAAGATGGACAGGCCAGGAGTTTAAATCGTTAGTACAACAAGCGGTGGAACGTATATGTGTCGTGGCTGCAAGTTCGGGGGTCCTGCCGGCGGAATAGCGGAATATTTGAGCAGGGTTAATAATTAAGTATACTTTGGCTAAGGAGAAACCATGAAAACAAAACTGCTTAAAAAAATCGAATCCTACGAATCATATGCCGTTGAACTTCAACGGGGCCTGACCGCCATACCAGCGCTCTCCCCTTTAAGCGGCGGCGACGGCGAATACGACAAAGCCCTGTGGCTTGAAGGCGAACTGAAAAAACTCAAATTTGATTCCATAGAATGGATAAACGCTCCGCAGAAAGAAGCCAAGAACGGCGTACGCCCGAATATTGTGGCCCGTTATAAAGGCAAGAGCCATGCAAAGACCCTTTGGCTGATGTCCCATCTTGATATTGTTCCTCCGGGCGAGGCAAAACTTTGGAAATCGGACCCCTACAAAATGGTGGTGGAAGGGCGCAATCTTATAGGCCGCGGGGTGGAAGACAATCAGCAGGCCACGGTTTCAAGTATTCTCGTGGTCAAGGCCATGATGGAACTTAATTTCAGGCCGGAATTCGACATAGCCCTGCTTTTTTGCGCCGACGAGGAAACCGGCTCCGGCTTCGGGGCCGACTACCTCGTTGACAAAAAGCCGGGCATTTTCGGCAAGGACGATATGTTCTTCGTTCCCGACTCCGGCGCCGAGGACGGCTCGGCCATAGAGATAGCCGAAAAGTCCATAATGTGGATGAAAGTCACCACGCACGGAAGGCAATGTCACGCCAGCCGCCCCAGCCTGGGAATAAACGCCTTCAAAGCCGCAAGCGAACTGGTGGTAAAGTATAAGTCGCTGTATGAAAAATTCCCGTACACGGACGAATTGTACGAGCCGCCCATAAGCACCTTCGAGCCCACCAAGAAAGAAGCCAATGTGCCCAATGTGAACACCCTGCCCGGCGAAGATGTGTTCTATATGGACTGCCGCGTTATGCCGGTGTACCAGCTTTCGGAAGTTAAAGACGAAATGCGCCGCCTGGCAGGAGAAGTGGAAAAAATGTACGGCGTAAAAATAACTTTTGAGCCCCAGCAGGAAGCCCAGGCCGCCCCCCCTACCTCAAAAGACGCGGCCATAGTAAAAGCCGTGGAAAAAGCCATAAGGGAAGTTTACAAAGTGGAACCTAAAGTGATGGGTATAGGCGGCGGCACCGTGGCGGCCTGCTTCCGGCGGCTGAACCTGCCGGCTGTGGTCTATTCGCGACTCAATGAAACCGCGCACCAGCCCAATGAATACTGCATATTGGACAACCTGATAGGCGACGCCAAAGTATTCGCCCTCTCGGCCTTAATTCTGGGCGAGAAACATTAAAATACAAGATCAAAAATTAAGGCTCAAGGTTTAAACCTTGAGCCTTAATTTTTTACGTTCACGAATTTTCCGCCGGAAAAATCCGGCTACGGTCTGGTGAGTTTTTTATACTTTATCCTGTGCGGCACATCCGCCGCGGCGCCCAGGCGCTCGCGCTTGTTCTCCTCATAGGCGGAGAAGTTCCCCTCGAACCACACCACACTGCTGTCGCCTTCAAATGCGAGCATATGCGTGGCTATGCGGTCCAGAAACCAGCGGTCGTGGCTTATTACCACGGCGCAGCCCCCGAAATTTTCAAGCGCGTCTTCAAGAGCCCGCAGGGTGTTCACGTCCAGATCATTGGTGGGCTCGTCCAAAAGCAGAACATTGCCCCCCTCTTTAAGCATCACGGCCAGGTGTACCCGGTTGCGCTCGCCGCCTGAAAGTTCGCTCACTTTTTTCTGCTGGTCCTGCCCGGTAAAGTTAAAGCGCGCCACATAAGCGCGGGAATTCACTTCCAGTTTACCCAGGCGCACCGTATCGGCTCCGCCTGAAATAACTTCCCACACGTTCTTGCCGGGATCAAGCGAGGAACGGGACTGGTCGGAATAGGCCAGCTTCACGGTTTCCCCCACCTTAAAAGAACCGGCATCCGGCTTTTCGGAGCCGGTTATCATTTTAAACAGCGTGGATTTTCCGGCGCCGTTGGGGCCTATAATGCCCACAATGCCGCCCGGCGGCAATGAGAAACTTAAGTTATCCATCAGCACTTTGTCGCCGTAAGCTTTTGAGATCTTAGCCGCTTCAATGACCAGACTGCCAAGCCGGGGGCCGGGCGGAATAAAAATTTCCAGGTCTTTGGCCATTTTTTCCCCGCCCTCGCCGAGCAAATTCTCGTAGGCGGTTATGCGGGCCTTGGACTTGGCCTGCCGGCCGTGCGGCGACATGCGCACCCACTCAAGCTCGCGTTTTAAAGTTTTCTGCCTGTCGCTTTCCGCTTTCTCCTCCACGCGCAGGCGGTCGCTTTTCTGCTCCAGCCACGACGAATAATTGCCTTTCCAGGGTATGCCCTGTCCGCGGTCCAGCTCAAGTATCCAACCGGCCACATTATCAAGGAAATAGCGGTCATGGGTGACGGCTATAACCGTGCCCTTGTATTCTCGCAGATGATGCTCAAGCCAGGCCACCGACTCGGCGTCCAGATGGTTCGTGGGTTCGTCCAGAAGCAGGATATCCGGCTTTTGCAGCAGCAGCCGGCAAAGCGCCACCCTTCTTTTTTCTCCGCCGGAAATTATTTTAACGGGCGTGGCTCCCTCCGGGCAGCCAAGCGCGTCCATGGCCATTTCAAGACGCGAATCCACGTCCCAGGCGTCCAGGGCCTCTATTTTTTCCTGCGCTTTGGCCTGTTTTTCCACCAAAGCGTTCATTTCCGCGTCGGACATGGGCTCGGAAAATTTTTCGTTGATGGCGTTATACTCTTTAAGCGCGGCCATGGTTTCGGGCAGGCCTTCCTCAACCACCTCGCGCACGGTTTTTTCCTCGTCCAGTTTCGGCTCCTGTTCAAGCAGTCCCACGGTGTGGCCGGGGGAAAGCACGGTTTCGCCCCTGAAATCCTGATCCAGGCCGGCAAGGATGCGCAGCAGCGAGCTTTTACCCGAGCCGTTCAGCCCCAGCACTCCGATCTTGGCGCCGTAAAAGTAGGAAAGATAAATATCCTTAAGCACCGCCTTTTTATCGTAATACTTGCTTACTCCGACCATTGAATAAATGATCTTGTCGGGTTTTTCAGCCATATAGTCTCCGTCTTAACTGCGGTATCCGGTATTCGGTTACCGGTAACCGGTTACTGGTCACTGGCAACTTGTTACCACCGCTGTATATATTAACAAAGAGCGGGGCGCCGGCGCGAGAGCGCGCGCAAAGGGTTATTATTTACCTAGTGCCGGACTGGGCCTTTTGTCATGAAATAGGCGGACTTTTGGCTCATAAGAATATTCTTACTGTTTCGTATACTATGACTGAGCGGTTTAGAACAGTCTGGAGGGAAAAAATTACGAATAAAATCTTTATATCTTTGTTCGTCATAAGCCTGGCCGGCGGCGCGTATGCCGACGAATTTATATTACCGGCGATGGATGCCGCCGGCATAAAAGCCTCCGCCTCAACGCAACTTCCCGCAGTGAAACCGGAGAAATCCGTACGTGCGAACACGGTCACTATCTATTTCTGCGGCACGGCCATAACAAAGGACTGGTGGAGGGCCGAAGACGCCCACAGCCCGGACGGTTCTTCCGGCTTCTGGTCCTCTGAATTGGTTTCGACCCTCTTTCATGAGCAGGATGCCGACTCCTATAAACTTGTGGTAAACGGGATAGGAACGGACGACCTCCCCGGCTCAACCGCCGCATACCCCGTAAAAACCTCACTGGACGAACAGTTCGATATCAATTCCCTGGACCAGAACAGCAAAGGCCTGTACGGACAATACTTTCCCAGCTCTTTTCTAACGGCGCGGGACTGGAACAAATGTGTGGATGAGGCCGTAACCTACATCAATTCCGTGCTGGCTTCGACCACCGGAGATATAACGCTTAACCTGGTGGGGCACAGCCGCGGCGGAGTATTGACGATGCTGACCGCCGATAAAATCAAGAACAATCCCAGGATCAAAACTATCAATATTCTGGCGTTGGAACCTGTTCCCGGAGACGGTTCGGTGCCAGCCGTCACTTATAGCCTGAACGAGAAAATAAAAAATTATATCGGGCTGTACGCCGAAGACGAACGGACCTGGATGTTCGAGCCTGTTATCCCGGCGGCCGGTCCTGAAACGAACACCTGGCTGCTCAGGCTTCCCGGAAGCCATGAGGCTATGGCCGGCAACACGCAGAAGGACGGGCACTCCAAAAATTATTATATTTCGCGTCCCACGGGAGACGAAAACAAACATCTTCCCGAATTGGAACCTGTGGGGAGACTTGCGAAAATAATTGCGACGGAACTGCTCGCTTCGCGGGACTGGGGCGGGGTCAGATTCAACCGGAGCTGGCGGCAGGGAACCATTGAAGGCTCCAAAAAGGAGCTTATTAAAACCGCCGTGGATATGCGCTCGGCAGAAGCGGCAAAACTCTATCGATACCAGAGAACGGTCTCCTGGCTGCCTTCATTGATACCTTTTTACACTTCGCTGGAGGTTTTCAGCGGCGGCCGCGCCCAGAAGGTCAGCCGTTCCGAGGCGCTCTCCGGCTTTCAGAACGAACCGCGCGTGGTTTATAAAATGGAAGGCGGCGTGCTCCGAACCAGGGCGCTCAGCGAAGCCATTCCGGCCCGGGAGAACCCCAGGCAGATACTTAACAGGCTTATCGAACTTGGCGGGCTGAACTGATAACAAATCTCTAGTAAACATAAGCATCGGTGGAGCCGTTGTCCGCCACAATGATCTCTATACGGCCCGCTCCACCCAGTTACCGGGCGCGGGCTTGATGCCTTTGACCAGCCAGACCTCGACCGGCTCGCGCTTTCCTTTCACCGCGACCTTGCCCAGCGCCTCATAATCGACCCCGTCCCTGACCTTCTCGAAGGTGCCGGGGCCGATAAGGATCTGCCCCTTAAGAGCGTGGTGCTCGAGCCGCGAGGCCAGGTTGACCGTATCCCCGACCACGGTGAACTCCATCCGCTTGACCGAGCCCAGCCTGCCCGAGATGGCGATGCCCGTATTGACTCCGATGCCGATCGCGATGGGCTCTTCGCCCCGCTGGGCGCGCTTGAGATTCAGGGACTGCAGGGCCGCCTGCATCTCGAGCGCCGTGATGACGGCGCGCCTGGCATGGTCGGGCTGGTTATGCGGCGCGTTGAACACGGCCATGAGCCCGTCGCCGATGTATTTGTCGAGCACCCCCTCGTGGGCCGCTATAACTTCCACCATGACCCCGAAGTACTCGTTGAGGCTCTGGACCACGACGCCGACCGGGTGACGCTCGGAGTAGTCTGTGAAGCCCCGGACATCCGCGAACAGGATACTCACTTCGCGCTGGGTCCCCGCGAGGGAGGATGTCTCCGGCTCCCTCAGTATCTGCTCGGCCACCTGGCGGGACATGTATTTTCCCAGCAGTTCCTGAACCGCCTCGCGCCGTTGCAGCTCCGAGGCCAGCGTGTTGACGGCGGCCGCCAGCTGACCCAGTTCGTCTTTGCGCTTGACCTCCATGCGGACCGAGAGGTCGCCGTCCGTGATGGTCTTCAGGGCGTCCTTGACCTCGAAGATAGGCAGGGTCAGATGGTTGGAGAGGTACGCGCCGAGACAAAAGACCACCATTAGAATCAGCGGTGCTATGATTATAAAAAACCATACGCTTCCTCTCAAGATGTCGTAGATCTCCCCATAATTACGGCAAGCGAATGAGATCGCGCTGAATCCCGTCCCGACTTGGCCGTCAGCGATATTGTAGGCGACAAGCCAGGAATGGTCGCCCCGCTTCTCATCGAGCACCTCCCATTTGGGATCCGCCGATAATAGATTGCCCAGAAAGAAGAAGTTAGTAAATTGCCTCCAATCGCTGTCGTATTTCTTCTCCCTGTCCTCCCTGTCCTTGAGCATTTTGGTCGCGACCTCTTCGGGAATAGCTCCTTCGCCTTTCCAGGCGCGCACCGTCTTGTGGTCCGTCCATTCTATCCGCGCCACAGACCTGCCGTCCTGCCATACAGTCAACTCGCTCGGAGTCCATGGATAAGAAAGGGGCAGGGCCCTTCGCTCCAATTCCGAAAAAGGCAGGAAAGTCCCAAGCACGATAGCCTTCTTTCCAAGGTCACGGGGTATGGCGGAGAACTTAACGATCCGGCCGTAGAAAAGGCCTCCCTCGACACCTCTGATCAAGGTCAAAGGCCCCTCCCTTGCTGCAATCCGGTCCGCATAGTCGATATAGTCGATCCGGTCGTTCGCGGCTGTCGGCAAGGGCACCCCCCCTGACGAGGCGAGCGTGAAGCGGACCCGCGAGTCGTCTTCAAGCGTGCCGACGAATAGCGGCAGGGACCCGGCGGAAGGGGACAAGGACTTGGCGAGGTGCGGCAGGCCTTTCTTCAACTCGCCGGATTTCGCCATGCCGCGGACCTTCTCGACTTCGTTCATGAGCGCGCGATCGATCTGCCCGAAAATCGCCGATTGCACCACGGTCAAGCGCTCCGTGCTCCGGTCCGCCTCGATCTCAGCGCCCACATTGCTGAACAACACGTGGCCCTGCAAGATGACCGCCCCGATAGAGAAGATGCTCATCGCCAAAAGGACTAATTGGATGCGCAGGGTCATCCCTCCGAAACGCAGCCATGAACCTTGCGCGAAAACCGGTTTCCTGTCGGCCGCGGCGAGCGCCGCGGGGTTGAGCGCCGCTACCGCTTCGGTCGTCTCTCGAAGAAGCGCCTTGATCCTCTCGCCAAGCCTTCCGATAGGGGCGAACAAGGGGTAGCGGGAGACCACATCCAGGAGGCAGCCACCCGGCGATGGCTTGGCCGAGACGATGATCTCAAGCGGATATTCCCGCCACTCTGACTCCCAACAGACCCATTGGAAGACCCGCGCGGCCCGGTAGACCCGGCCGGCCCTGAGAGAAGCATCGCCGCGCGGCGTCACCGTGAACCCCGCGTCTTTGAGCATCTCCGCGGCCCTGCGCAGCGCCTCAGGGGAATCGCGGCCATAGGCTGCGGCGGCTTTCACCGTGCGGCCTTCCGTGCACAGAAACACGATAAAAACCAACCATGCCGGAAGAAGGCAGAACGACGCCAGAAGCGGCATGGACTCCAAGCCATAGATAAAGATGATGAAGGGTGACGACAACAGTATGAGCATGGGAAGGCCGATCGTTACGGCTACAGACCTGCGCAGCCGCCGCAACGGCCACGCCGCCGGACTATCCCAGAACCGATCAAGCATCAAGCGCAATCGTTCAACTATGCCCATGGCAATACCTCCGCCTCGCTATATGGATCTTGCAGGAAACGTAAAAGCAATTATAGTAACTTGACGCCCCTGGAACACATTTTCACCTTTGCAGAATCGCTGACCCAAAGGCTATAATACAAAAAGCGGGGGCTTTTTTATGAAATTCCGCAAAGCCCCCCACGACGGAGAGTTCACCAAGCGCGTGGTGAGACGGCGGGCCGGTTGTTTTAGCCGGCATTCCGTTCAATGGATGTCTATGAAGAATATTGCGATTATTGGGGCGGGTATAGGCGGGTTGACCGCGGGCAACCTTTTGGCGGCAAAAGGCTATAACGTGGCGATATTTGAAGCCCGCAATGTGCCCGGCGGATATATTTCCGGGTTCAGCCGGGAAGGTTTTTATTTTGAGGGCGGTACGCTGTCCTTTGAAAGTTCGGGTTCTATTTTCAAGGTTATGCGGGATATCGGGGTTTTCGACAAGCTTCAGTTCATAAAAATAAAACCGCGTTTCGTTTCGCAAAAGTATGACAAAGTCGTCGAAAGCTACGCCGGCTGCAGAAAAATGATCTTTGACGCGTACCCGGAAGAAAACAAAGAACTTGGAAAATATTTTCACGCTGTTGACGGCATGTATGAAGCCATGAAAAGATTAAATGCGCCTTCGCCGCTTTTATTTAGCGGTTTTCAGCGTTGGCGCAAAATGGTTCCTTTTATGTTCAACGCTTTCAGGGCGGCTGGAATATTCAAAGAATACAAAAATACGACCATAGAAAGTTTTACGGAACGGTTTTTCAGCAGGGACTCGGAGCTTTTTTCCGTTCTTTCAAACATTATGTATCCGGGCATGGGCGCGTGGATAATAGGCGGGGCGCTTCATGCCATCTGTGAAGATTATTGGACGGTGCGCGGCGGAATGCAGGAATGGGCCGACGTTTTAGCCGGCAGGTTTACGGAGTTAGGCGGCAAACTAAAACTAAATTCGCGGGTAGACGGCATTATAACCGAAAACAATCGCGTTGCAGGCGTTAAGGCCAACGGGGTTGAATACCCCTCAGACGTTGTAATTTCCGCCTGCGATTATAAAAACACGCTCTTAAAACTTTTGGACCATCCGGACCTGGTTGAGCAAAGCGAAAGGGAGCGGATTGAAAAAGCGCAGGTTTCGGAAGGCGTTTTTACGGTGTATCTGGGGTTGAAAATGCCGAATGATGAGCTTGCAAAAGCGCTTAAAACCGCGCATGTTTATTTAAACCCGGATATTTCCAAAGGAGGCAAAAGAGCGGACATTGAAGACACGAACGACGAGGACTTTTTCGCCAAAACCGCTTTAACGCTCTTTTCCCCGTCGGTAATGAATTCAGGGCTTGCCCCCGCGGGAAGATCTTCGCTTATGATACAAACCCTGGCCTCTTACGGCTGGATGAATAATTGGGGAGGCGGAGACAAATCTAAATATCGGAAGCTGAAAGAGAACGCGGGGAGCGCGCTTATAAAAAGGGGTTCTTCGCTCGTTCCCGGGTTAAAAGAATCAATATGTTTGGCGGATACCGCGTCTCCTTTAACGTATGAGAAATTTACCGGCAACACGCGGGGCGCAACCAGCTCCTGGAGCTGGAACCCGCATAAACGGTTTTATAAAAACGGGTTTAACATCCATATAGAAACTCCCGTAAAAAATCTGTTGATCGGCTCTTGCTGGGCAAGTCAAATCGGGGGCGTTCCGGGCGCCGTAATAGCCGCGCATCTATGCGCGGAGAAAACACATGGAATCCATTGTAACTCGGACGATACGCCGGCATAATACTGACTCACGCGGCGGATATGTCGCGCAGATCCCTGGTTTTCAAGGCTGTTTCCCAGCGGGAATTTGCGCGGCACCAGCCATCAGGTGCATAATATCCCTATACCGGGTCAGGCGCGCCGGTACCCGGTGCGAAAATTTAAGCCCCGGCCCATTTCATTAGCGGTTTTAAATATGATCGAAGGAGCCATCTATTTTGCCTTGATGTCCGCGGCCGCGTGCGCCTCGCCGGACCCGGTGCCCGCCCCGCAATACGTGAAGAGGGAGGCCCCCGCACAATACGCGCCGGCCGCGCTTTACCCGGCCTGCCTCGGTAAAACCGTCCCCATGCGGATGTCGAAAGAGATGCCGTACGCTGAGGTGCAGATAGGCGGCAGGCGCGGAACGTTTCTGCTGGATTACGGAGCCAATGTCTCATCCATCGACCTGAACGCGATGCCCGGAGTCAAGCCGGTTCAGGGCAGCTGCGACCCCGCGGCGCCGGGCCGGCAATGCGACTTTGAAGACTTTTCTTTTGTGGACAACCAGGGCAGCGTGTCCCTGCTTACCGCCGATTATTCCGGGCTTGTCCTGGACTCCAGGCAGGCCGGCATTATAGGCACGGATTTTCTCAGCGAGAACGCGTACACGCTGCTCTTCAGCAGGAACTCCTTTTCCCGTGCCGGCAGGAGAGAGTTCTGTTCGTCCGGCGCGCTGCTCGCCGCCGGTTTCTCCCCGTTGTCTACGGCCGGATATTTTTCTGACGATACCCGCAAGCTGCTTCCGCTGAATGCGCTCGATGAGAACTATTCCGGGCCGCTGTCGGTCCCGAACGTTCCCGCCGTGCCTGTCCGCGTGGCCGGCGTGGACGCGCTCGCGCAGATAGATACGGGCTACAGCGACTATATAGTGCGGCACTCCGTAAACATCAACCAGGCGCTCTACTCGCTTATAACCGCCGCTGATCCCGGCGCTCTGCTGCGCTGCCCCGAGAACGATAAAAAGCTGTCCACCTGCGTGCCGGGCCTGCTGGAACCTGTGGAAGCCTACCGCCTTAACAAGGGCGCGATAGAGTTCATAGCCGAGGACGGAAGCGCTGCGCGCAGCTTCCGGTCAGCCGTGGTTTACGTGAAGCGCACCCCGCCGGGGGCCATGGCCTGCGGCGGCATCGGCGCTCACACCAGACCGTCGGCCCAACTGGGCGGCTCGTTCATGGCGGACATGGAGACCGTGGTCTTCGACCCGTTCAGTTCGCGCGTGTGGATCCTTAAAGAGAAAACCGCTCGCTGAACCGTTAACACTTCCAGCCGTTTTACGCAGGACATTAGGAATCTGTAGTTGTTCGTAGTCGACATAAGGGCACTTATCGTAAGTTCCCCTCGCGTCTAAAGCTTCCGACCGCATCAAAAAACCGTAAAAATCGAATCAGTGCCGCTATAATACACTGCCTGCGCAGGTGCTGTACACGAATGGAACCCCCTCTAAACCTCGGCCTGGGAGCCCCCTGGCGGGCAGCACCCCCACGAGTTCAAATCGCTAGTGCAACAAGCGGTGGAATTTATATGTGTCGTGGCTGCAAGTTCGGGGGTCCTGCCGGCGGATTGCCCTTCGCCCCAGACCCGTGGGGGACCCAATGCCTAC
Organism: Elusimicrobiota bacterium; assembly: GCA_026388155.1. Lineage (NCBI taxonomy): Bacteria > Pseudomonadati > Elusimicrobiota > Elusimicrobiota bacterium. Next base: position 140 of record JAPLKI010000023.1, on the reverse strand, counting down.
GCAGGTGCCGTATCAGGGCCTATGGCCATCAGACGGCCTCCCGTGGTCCCCCTCCACCCCGTATTGAGGGGTGGAGCCTCCTCTCCGCTACTGGGGCGCAGCGGGCAAACCCGCCGTCACCCCCTCCAATTATTCCCACG